>JBKJMR010000699.1:0-4367 GCA_046596275.1 Bacteroidia bacterium
CAACGATATAAACTCGTCCGAAATTGAGAAGGAAGCAGGCAATAATTTTGGAAAGCTGCTATAATACTGTAAATATTATCTGTATTTAAATGATGTGAGCTATATAATTCTGTTGAATCCTTGTAAAATTCACATGTTTGTGTGTATCCCTCGTTATCAAACTATAAAATTAGAATTGAATACTCAAACAGCACATGATAACTGCTATGGACAAAACTGACGGTGGTCAGTTTCAGAAGAAAATTTTATTGAATACGGCGGGCAGGTTGTAATCAAGCAACGCGCGTCAAAATTTATTCTTAGTATTAGTAATTGCTATTAATTTGATTTTCCCGCGTTGCAGAAATCATAAAGAATCCTCGCATTGATCGTGGTTAACATTCCATTTCAAGTCAAACCTGGATTAATAATTCCACGATTTTTACTTCTAAAAACTGCATGTAAATTCGTATGTATAAAAAAATGAGGTTGGGTTTTAATAGTCGATATTATTTATCAGTAAATGGAATACTTAATTTTACTTAATTGTATCGCCCTTAAAAGACCAAAAAACTAAACTCACCCACGATCTAATTCTCATTATCTAAATCCATTTCCCTAATTTCATCCCCTCTTCAAATCCAACCAATGAAATCCATACTTCTTTCCTGCCTCTTCTTTCTCCCGATTTTTCTCTCCGCACAAAAATCAGCGCCCACTGCTCCGGAACCAAAAGCAACTCCTGCTTCTGAACGCAGCGCCGGATTTGCAAAACGTGACGCGGCAGAAAAGAATTCATTGGTAAAAAATGTTTCCTTCCGAAATGTTGGTCCAACCATTATGAGCGGCCGCGTCGTTGACCTGGAAGTAAACCCCGTTGATCCGACACATTTTTATGTTGCATATGCTTCCGGCGGCGTTTGGTTCACCAATAATAACGGAACAACATTCACACCGATTTTTGATAATCAGGATCTGATCGACATTGGCGACATCGCGGTGAATTGGAATGCTGCTGTTCCTGAGATCTGGGTGGGAACGGGCGAAAGCAATTCCAGCCGTTCTTCATATGCGGGAACAGGAATATATCACAGTGCAGATGCAGGAAAAACGTGGACGTTTAAAGGTTTGGAAGAAACACATCATATTGGTAAAATAATTCTTTCACCCGCTAATCCGAAAACGATTTTAGTTGCTTCCATCGGACATTTATACACACCGAATAAAGAACGTGGTGTTTTTAAAAGTACGGATGGCGGAACAACATGGAATCAAACTTTATTCATTGACGAAAACACAGGCGTAATAGATATTTTTTCTGATCCCAATAATTCAACTGTGTTTTATGCAATTGCGTGGCGCAGGGAAAGAAAAGCCTGGAATTTTTTGGAAGGCGGAAAAACCTCCGGCATTTATAAAAGTACAGATGAAGGTGTAACATGGAAATTAATTTCAGGTCCTTCCAGCGGATTACCGAATGTAGACGGATTAGGAAGAATTGGTCTCAGCATTTTTCCCGGCAATCCGAATATTATTTACGCGATCGTCGACAACCAGGAAATGGATGCGAAATCAAAAACAAAAAAAGAAGATCTTACTTCGAATGATTTTCGCACTATGACACGCGAGCAGTTTCTTGCGCTTGATGCTAAAAAATTGAACAAGTATTTAAGAGACAATAATTTCCCTGAAAAATACACGATAAGCTCCGTGAGCGAAATGATCAGGTCAAATAAAATACAACCTGTTGCACTTGCTGATTTTGTTTCTGATGCAAACAGCGATTTGTTCAACAGGCCAATAATCGGTGCGGAAGTTTATCGTTCGGATGATGCGGGAACTTCATGGAAAAAGACAAATACAAAATCGCTGGAACTTTTTTATACCTACGGATATTATTTCGGAAAGATCTGGGTTTCGCCTTTTGATGCGAATGAAGTGTATATCGCAGGGGTTGAATTATTGAAAAGCACAGACGGCGGAAAAACATTCAAGAGCACCAATGGTCCGAACCAGCACGGCGATCATCATGCCTTATGGATCAACCCGAAACGAAAAGGACATCTCATTAATGGAAATGATGGCGGCATAAATATTTCCTGGGACAATGGCGAAAATTGGTTCAAAGCGAATACTCCTTCCGTTGGACAATTTTATTCTGTGAATGTCGACATGGCAAAACCGTATAATGTTTATGGCGGTTTGCAAGACAATGGTGTGTGGTACGGACCATCTACTTACTCTGCAGGATTAGGTTGGTATGATGATGGTCAATATCCGTACAAACGATTGCTCGGCGGTGATGGCATGCAAATACAAGTGGATACGCGCGATAATAATACTGTTTACACCGGTTACCAGTTCGGTCATTATTTCCGCGTTAACAAAGAAAAAAATACATTAAAAGAAATTCGTCCTGAAATGGAATTGGGCGATAAGCCGTTGCGTTTTAACTGGCAGGCTCCGATCTGGCTTTCTGTTCATAACCAGGATATTTTATACATCGGCGCACAAAGAGTTTATCGTTCGATGGATCAGGGCGATCATTTCACTGCGATCTCCGGCGATTTAACAAGAGGCGGAAGAACAGGTGATGTTCCTTATGGCACACTTTCTTCTATTTGTGAATCGCCAATGAAATTTGGTTTGCTTTATGCAGGAAGTGATGACGGATTAATTCACGTAACGAAAGATGGCGGAATTTCATGGACAAGAATTTCAGATAAGCTTCCGCAGCATTTGCGTGTAAATCGTTTGATCGCTTCTGCATTTGTTGAAGGTCGTGTATATGCGGTGCTGAGCGGATTTCAGTGGGATAATTTCAAACCGTATTTATATGTTTCAGAAAATTACGGTGAAACCTGGACGGAGATCGGAATGAATTTACCATCGGAACCGGTGAATGTTATGCGTGAAGATCCGATAAATGAGAATTTGCTTTTTGTTGGCACCGACCAGGGATTGTACGCAACACTCGATCGCGGCAAAAGTTTTATGCGCATGTTCAACAACCTCCCTCCTGTTGCAGTGCACGATCTTGTTATTCAGCCACGCGAACATGATCTTGTTGTCGGCACGCATGGACGGTCAATTTACATTGCGAACATAAGAGGACTTGAATTAATGAACGAAACCATTGCGCAGAAAGAACTTTACGTATTCGAAACCAACGACATTTATTTGCAACCCATGTATCTTGAAATTGGCGACGAATATCAATTACTGAATCGTCCCACTTTAAATCTAACCTGGTTCACAACAAAAGAAGGTCCGACAACAATCCGGATTAAATCGCTGGATGGAAATAATTTATTCTCGGAAATAAAAGACACAAGCGAAGTCGGATTGAATTTCCTGACAAGCAATATTCCTGTTGATTCTATTCATGCTTCGAATTACAAAGCATGGTTGAAAGAAAACGACATCAGACACGAACCTAAGATGTATCTGAATGGCAGTTTTTTGCTTGTGCCCGGTAAGTACCTTTTAGAAATCGAAATCGCAGGAATAAAACAAAGCAGGAGAATCAAAATCCTGGAACCAGCGCAGAATTAATTTGCTAATGTGCTAATGTGTTAATTTGCAAATAAAAAAGGGTTGGGCAAATAGAATGGCTTTCTATTACCCATTAGCAAATTGGCACAGTAGCAAATTGGCACATTGATAATCGGCACAATTCCCGCATTCACCTCAAGTCTGGCTTTTTTAACTTTTATAGGCGGCTCATTGCCTGAGTACAGCCCATACTTGCGTAATTTAGCGGAATAAATAAAAATTCGTTGAAGCAGATCAATTTACAATTCACATTTGTCAGCATTGCACTTTTCCTGCTTTGCTCAACTGTTTCATCGCAGACCTTTACAGTTACCGGAATTATTACCGACAGCACACGCATCAACCCGCTTTTTGGTGCAAGTGTAATTATTAAAAATACGGCAGATTCTACAGGAGCAATTATTAGGGGCGGATCAACCGATTCACTTGGAATTTTTACGCTTAACAATATTGCTCCCGGAACATATCGCATTCGAACCACTTATACCAGCTACCGTTCTGCAACGCTGGATATCATTGTAACAGATAAAAATATTTTTGTTGGTAAAATTCCAATGGAATACACTGGTGTTATTCTTGCCGGCGTAGAAATCCAGGATAAACAAGTGCGCATGTCGCAGGATGGAGATACTACTGCATTTAACGCAGGTGCTTACAAAACAAATCCGGATGCAACTGCTGAAGATCTTGTAAATAAATTGCCCGGCGTCACAAATGATGGCGGAACATTAAAAGTGAACGGTGAAGAAGTGAAACAGGTTTTGGTTGATGGTAAACCTTATTTCGGCGATGACCCGAATGCTGCAATGAAAAATTTACCTGCTGATATGGTG
>JBKJMR010000123.1:0-4173 GCA_046596275.1 Bacteroidia bacterium
AAATTAAAATGAGAAGGCGGGTTTAGTCACCAGCCTTCTCATTTTTCTGATTCGCCTCGTTGGAAGTGTCGTGCAATAATTACATTCCTGCCCATCATCTTATAAACATTCGTTGTTTCCTATTACAACCCAAAGCTAAGTTTCAAATGTCCGCCCAGGCCATCACGAATGATTCGCATTAATGTAGAAAGACGAATGTCAGAGGCGTCATTTTCAATTCTTGATATATACGTTTTTGTCGTACCGCATTTCTCTGCCAATTGAGCTTGTGTTAAACCTTGCTCTTTACGCATTTCCTGGAGCATTACACCAAGTTTGAACGTTTCGAATTCCGCTTCATATTTTTCTCTCTTTGCTGTTCCTCGTTTTCCGTACTGTTTGTCAAGATGATCAGCAAACGAGGTGAGATTTTTATTTTTGTTTTTCATTGAAGTATTGTTTTTTAAGTTTTTCTGCCAATTCTATTTCATTCTTTGGAGTCTTTTGAGATTTTTTTTGGAATCCATTAAGTAGAATTACAAGCTGTCCCTTATCGAAGAAACTAAAAACCCTGTAAATATTTGAACCAACTTCTACCCTTATCTCATATAATCCAGAAGAACCTTCTATATGTTTGAAATATTTTACCGGAACACGATCAAGGCTTGAAATAAGTTGCAGAGTCCAGTTAAATTTTTTTTTTTGGCTTCAGGTTTTAGAGTTTCAAAGAAGCCCAAGTAATAATTCTTATAATAAAGAATATTCCTGATGATTTTTTCCATATCCATGCAAAGTTAGCTAATTAGGTAACCACTACCAAATTTTCAAAGCCGAAAACTATCTTTTAATCACCCTCACATTCCTTTTCTCCATCGTCCTTAAAACAACCAGCGAGATCAACAGAAAAAATGTAACAGGCAGCAAATAAAATTTCATTTTCAACGCGAAGACAATTAACGCGCATAAAAATAAAATTCCAAGCCGCGCTGTCTCAAAAATGTAAAATCGTGCTGACAAATTTACGTTCAGGATCATTGCTGCAACTGAAATGGAAGTAATGCCTGCGATTGAATACAGCACAATTTCCCAGGCAGGCAAAAAATCTTTGAAGAGTAACATTGCAATTATTCCCGATGCTGCGCAGGTGAGCTGGAACCAAGCATATTGTTTCAAACGGAAAGGAACAGCATTAATTCTTTTCGTGCGACGGATTTTTCGGATCGTATTTGGTTTCGGCGTTTTGTCGGGCGGAAGAAAAAGGAGGCTGACTTTATTAAACATTCCTGTTTTCATTTTCATCGCACGCCAGAGGTAATGGTAATAATAACCAACGGCCATAAACGGATTATTATCTACATAAGGCGCTTTGATTCCGTATTCAACCGTTTCCGTTTCTTCCTGGAAAGTGCCGAATAGTTTATCCCAAATGACAAAGGTTGATCCGTAGTTTTTGTCAATGTAAATATCGTTCCGGCCATGATGAACACGATGCTGTGATGGTGTTACTAAAATCTTTTCAAGAAATCCGAGCTTGGGAATGTATTGCGTGTGCAGCAGGAAATCATAAAGCCCGGAAACTTTAAGAATGATCACGAGCATCAGCGGCGTAAATCCGAAAAGCGGCAAACAGCTCCAGAAAATAATGCGGTTGATTCCCTGGAAAAAAGAAGTGCGGAAACCATTCGAAAAATTAAAATGTTCTGACGAATGATGCGTCACATGTCCCGCCCAGAAAATATTTACACGGTGCGAAATGCGATGATACCAGTAAGAAAGAAAATCAATTAATACATAAGCGGTGATCCAGTGGTACCAATGCTCCTCAAGACTTACAAATCGAAAATGGGTGTAGACAAATTCAAGCACAAAATATAATGCGGTAAAATAAATCAGCGAGCAGACCTGGTCCATTGCACCAATAGCAAGGTTCATTGCAAAGTTGCCGCTGGTATATCTTTTGTTTTCTTTTTTGTGGCTGATAAACCATTCGATAAAGACAGCGCACAGCAATACAGGAATAATTAAAACAATAGTGTTAAGCATAATTCTATTTTTTGGGGATTCATTCCGGAACCAGCTTTAGCGTAATAAAATAACGTGTACGCGAAAGCCGGATCGGGAAAAGATCGTTTGTTAATCGGAAGAAGAAGAAAAAGGGGAAAGGCGTCCCGTTAGCAACAGGGATTAACCAGGAAACAATTTAAATGACAGCAGGTAAAGTCGTAATGCAGAATATTGTATTGCGTATGCAATGACAAAGTACAATAGAAGGGGTGATGCAATTTTTCATCGGTTCAAAGATATATGCTGATGTAATACCCTGATAACATTATTCTTGTAAAAATTCTTAACGGATAAAAAAAGAGTGGGACGAAACAATAATTTCCGGAAGCTTTTTGCAAATATTGAAACAATGCATTAGAATAACAGGAAAGATTTGTGGAATAGCTGATGTTTCCTAATTTCACGCTCCGTGGCAAAAGCTAAACCGCTCTCCTTAACTAAAGTTCCTTTCTGGCAAAACGACCGCAAGATGGCGTGGCTGTTTTTCGGTCTTGCCTTTTTTCTTTATGCGCAAACAATTTCGTTTGGTTATGCGCTCGATGATATAGCGGTTATTACTAAAAATGATTTTGTCAAAGATGGTTTTGGCGGAATCGGAAAAATACTCAGCACTTTTTATTGGGCGGGCTTTGATGCATTTGAGAATTCCAATTCAGGAATTTTTCGTCCTGTTTCAATGATCATGTTTGCAATTGAATATCAAATTTTCGGTGATAGTCCTGCAGTATTCCATTTTGTAAATGTGCTGTTGTATGCTTTTGTTTCTTACCAGCTTTACCGGTTACTGCGTCAGCTATTCCATAAGCAGGGACATACATTTTCCATTATTGCCTGCGGAATATGGATCGTTCTTCCCGTGCATGTGGAAGTTGTTGCAAACATTAAAAGCGGTGATGAATTACTTTCCATGTTGTTTTTCATTTTGTCATTCCGAAAACTGCTTGACTGGAGTGCTTCAGGTGAAACAAAATCACTTCTGATTTCAGCGGCGTGGATGTTTTTGTCCCTCCTTTCCAAAGAAGGCGCTGTGCTGTTCCTTCCGCCAATGATGATTGCATTGTTGCTTTTCAGGGAGAAAAAGATCAAACAATTACTTCTTCCTGTCGCATGTTTTTCAGTAATTGTTATAGTGTGGTTCAGCTGGCACGTATTCGTAATTGCAAGCTCGCCTGCGGAACCGATTACGTACGATTATCATAATAATGCATTGCTTTCATCTGCTTCGGTCATTGACAGGATCGGTACCGCTATCGGAATGCAGTCCCGGTATTGGGTGAAGCTGCTTGTTGGTTATCCGCTTTCGTATAATTATTCGTTCAATGAAATTCCTGTTGATGGATTTTCTTCCGTTTGGGCGGTTTTCGGATTGGCAGGAATTCTCGCTTGCGTTTTTATATGTGTGAACTATTTCAGAACGTTGCCTGTGCTGGTTTTCGGAATCTTATTTTATTTTATCACGTTTGCGCTCACAAGTAATATTTTTTACCTGATCGGCGATACGTTTGCTGAACGATTTACATTCGCACCATCCATTGGATTTACAATCGTACTCGCATGGCTCGTTCTTAAGTTCACGAAAGGATTGGAAGAAAAAAGAATGCATACGCAAGCGGTCTATATTTTACTTCCCTTAATGCTGATCTATAGCATCAGGAGCTTTTCACGAAGCGGCAGCTGGGAATATGATTCAGAATTATTTACTGCTGATGTGGAGCATGCACCGGGAAGCGCACGTGTTCATTATAATTATGGCGTGTTATTGATTGATAAAGCTGTTAAAGCGCCGGATGAAATTGCAAGAAAACAATTGTACGACCAGGCTTACGGGGAATTCATAACCGCAGTTAGCATTGACACAAATGATTTTCAGTCGTCATTTAATTTAGGTGTAGTAGAATACCGCCGCGGAAATTATAATGAATCTGTTCGATGGTCAAGACACGTAATGGAAATAAATCCATACGACATTTCAGTGCTTGTAAATCTTGGTGATGCGCTGAGCAAGGTCAATAAAAAAGACAGCGCGATTGCCTGCTATAAAACAGCGATTGAAAAGAACATTGCAACAACAGATACATGGTTGAATCTTGGCTACATTTATCTTGTTAAAGGGGATACTGTAAATGCGCT
>JBKJMR010000132.1:0-2816 GCA_046596275.1 Bacteroidia bacterium
TTTGCAATAATCACTTTCTCATTTGTAATTTATATGGTACCGGGATTGTGGGGAGCGCCGGTAAAAGCTTTAAGCGGAATTCTACCTCCATCCTATTACAGTGAAAACACCGCTTATTTTTCGGGCAGTGGAAATTCAGGAAACATAACAGATACTTTACCTGAAGGAGTAGATCCTGAACATTGTCCTCATAATCTCAGCTGCTTTCACGATTATGATCTTGCATTAGCTTATGCAAAAAAACAAGGCAAACCTTTATTTGTAGATTTCACCGGTTACAATTGTGCGAACTGCAGAAGAATGGAAGACAATGTGTGGCCTGAACCATCCGTACTGAACCAGCTTCGTAACGATTACATTGTTGTATCGCTTTATTGTGATGATAAGGCAAAGCTTCCTGAACACCTGAAATACACAACGAAAGAAGGTGTGAACATTAAATCATGGGGGAATAAATGGAGCCAGCTGCAAATTGACAGATATGGTTCTAATGCACAACCGCTTTATGTTTTATTAGACACCAATGAAAAGATGCTGACAGATTCTGCCTACAGCACAACAATGGATGTTGAGGAATACGCTAAATATCTTAAAGACGGTGTTACTGAATTTAAGAAGAGGAATAAATAAATCCGTTGCATAATTTACGATGGATAACTTTTCATGAAACTAGTTTTACTCTTTGTGCTGAGCTTTTTTATTTTCTCCTGTCAAAATCCATCAGAAGAAAATAAACAAACAACTTCGCAGGTTATTCCTACAGGCACTTCTCGCGTTACCGGTATTAATTGTTTCAAAGATTACGATGCGGGGCTTGCCTTTGCGCGCAAGGAGAAAAAACCAATCCTCCTCAATTTTACCGGCTATGCTAATGTCAATTCCAGGAAACTGGAAGATCTCATTTGGGCAAATCCGCAAGTACATTCAATACTGGAAAATAATTTTGTTGTCATCAATCTTTATACGGATGATAAAAAAGAATTGCCCCGGGAGCAACAATTCAAATCGCCAAGGGGCAAAGACATCAAAACGTTGGGTAATAAATGGCTGGAGATGGAAATTGTTCGTTATCAAAACGATTCTCAACCTTGCGGCGTTATTATTGATTGCAATGAAAAATTGATTGCCGGCCCGATAGGTTACATTCCCGATTCCATTGCCTATTCTGATTTCCTGGAAAGTGGCTTAAACGGATTTCAGAAAAAGTAATTTCTACGACTTCCTCAACTCAAAATTCTTCCCTAAATAAACCCTTCTCACCTGCTCATCATTCGCCAACTCATCTGCTGTTCCTGCTTTCAATATTTTACCTTCAAACAATAAATATGCGCGATCTACAATCGTCAGTGTTTCATGTACGTTGTGATCGGTGATCAGGATGCCGATATTTTTTTTCTTCAGGCTCGCTACAACTCCTTGTATATCTTCCACCGCAATCGGATCGACACCGGCGAAAGGTTCATCAAGCAAAATAAATTTCGGATCCGTTGCAAGCGCGCGGGCGATTTCTGTTCTTCTGCGTTCGCCGCCGGAAAGTGAATCCCCATTATTCTCACGAATGTGCTGCAGGCCGAATTCATCGAGCAAACTTTCCAGCTTTTTCGCTTGTTCGCCTTTCGTCAGCTTGGTCATTTCAAGAATGGCTTTGATATTATCCTGCACGCTCAATTTGCGAAACACAGAAGCTTCCTGCGCGAGATAACCAACGCCATACTGCGCACGTTTATACATCGGCTCATTCGTAATATCAAGATCATCGAGGTAAACACGTCCTTCATTCGGCTTGATCATTCCTACGATCATGTAAAAAGAAGTTGTTTTCCCCGCGCCATTCGGTCCGAGCAAACCTACGATCTCACCTTGCTGCACATTAATAGAAACGCCTTTTACGACAACACGGTTTTTATATTTCTTGACAATGTTTTCAGCGCCGAGGATCATAGGGAACGAATTACAAAGGGAACGAATTACGAATCAAACGAATATACGAAAGGGAACGAATTACGAATGAAAACGAATGTACGAATGCTTTGGCTTAAAATAGGTATTAAAGTTTCTTAACAAAGTAGCTTTTTAAAAATTCGTACATTCTATTTGATTCGTAATTCGCTCCCACACCCGCTTTTTTTGATTCGTACATTCTATTTGATTCGTAATTCGCTCCCACACCCACTTTTTTTGATTCGTACATTCGATTTGATTCGTAATTCGTTCCCCATTTAAAATAAAATCTGCAATGAAAAACGAATCCCTACCGGCGCAACATTCGGGTGATCGAGATACGATAAACGCCAGAAAGCATCGATGCGGAAAAATTTGAAGATATTTTCTATTCCCGCACCGGCTTCCATCTACGGACCGAGGTTAAGCGTGTAAAGATCGGTTGGGAAAATAATTTCATTTTTATTCGTGTTATTCACACTTCCTACGAGCCATTTAAAGGTCGCCACTTCACGCCATTTTAATTTACGCATGAGTGGAATGTGATTCAGGAAAAATCCTTCGAAGTGATGAATGATGGTCGCGGTTGCATACATATCACTGGTGAATTCAAAATAATTCATCATGTTGTAAGCCGACCAATCGTACACGTAGGTTTCGTTTCCGGGATGCAAAGTCATGAGCGGATACGGAACTCTTCCCCATGTTTTTCCTGCTTCTAGAATGTAATTGGTATAACCGAAAATACCGAAACGAATACGGTCATCCAAATTAATGCTCGCACGACGATAATTATACTGCGATCCGAAAACGCCTTTTAATCCTTCTACATATTGCACTTGTATGATCGGCGCTTTTGTTCCTACGCTGGTTCG
>JBKJMR010000138.1:0-11022 GCA_046596275.1 Bacteroidia bacterium
CTCGATTCGTACAAGCATATGGGGCTGAATGTAAAAGGCGTGGATGCAAGCAAACGTTTTTATGCGGAGCTGAAAGGTGTTTCTGATCCGGAAACAAAACGCAAAATTATCGGCCGCATTTTTATTGAAACGTTCGATGTGGAAGCGAAAGAAATTTCGGATGTAAAATGGCTCGGACAAGGAACAATTTATCCGGACGTGATCGAATCGATTTCACAGGGCGGTCCGTCGCAAACCATTAAATCGCATCATAATGTTGGCGGACTTCCGGCGACGATGAAGATGCAGGTGGTGGAACCTTTAAGATTATTATTCAAAGATGAAGTTCGCCGCGTTGGCGATGCTTTGGGGTTGGAACACAATATTTTACATCGTCATCCTTTCCCCGGTCCGGGACTTGGAATTCGTATTCTTGGCGATGTGACCGAAGAAAAGGTACGCATATTGCAAGAGGCAGATAGTATCTTCATCGAAGGTTTGAAAAAACATGATCTATACAACACGGTTTGGCAGGCAGGAGTAATTCTTCTTCCCGTGCAGAGCGTGGGTGTAATGGGCGACGAGCGTACCTATGAAAATGCAGTGGCCCTGCGCGCAGTTTCTTCCACCGACGGAATGACCGCTGACTGGTGCCATTTGCCTTACGAGTTTTTAGGTAAAATGTCGAACGAGATCATCAATAAAGTAAAAGGAATAAATCGCGTTGTATACGATATCAGCTCAAAACCTCCTGCAACGATTGAGTGGGAGTAAATGTTAATTACAAATTACAGGATTACCAATTACCAATTTACTAATCACCTTTTTACCAATCACCAATCACCTCCGCCGCGGCGGACACCAACCACCAACCACCAACAATTACATGTCTTTCTCTCATCATAATGTTGCGCTTAAATTAATTGCTATCCTGGTGGTCATGCTTTTTGCTGTTCCTGTTTTTGGACAGAGAGGTGAGGTGAAAAAATCGACGAAGACGGAGACGATTGAAGGGAAGAAATATTATTTGCACACGGTTGAAAAAGGGCAGACGCTTTACGCAATTGCCAAGGCGTATGATCTGACAGTGAATGATATTATGGTGGAAAATCCGGATGCGCTGAATGGCATTAAGCCTGGCCTTGTGTTGCGGATTCCTACGCAGAAACCCGTTGTCCTTCTTAAGCCGGTTCCGGTTGATACCACTTATTTTATTCATGTGGTGCAGGCAGGACAAACATTATACAGCCTCGAAAAAATGTATAATGTTTCGCACGATGCGATTGTAAAATTAAATCCTACTGTTGCCGCCGGATTAAAAATAGGGCAGGAGCTGAAAATTCCAGGTAAGAATCCGAATGCGCCCGGTGTATTACAAACTACAAATGGTCCCGACACGCTTTTTGTTTTGAATAAAAAAGCGGCGTACACCATTGCATTGATGTTGCCGCTTCAGCTTTACAACGTAGATAATATCGATGCAAAAGAGCCGGAAAATTTTCCTGCAAAACCAAAAGCAGCAGTTGAATTTTATGAAGGCGTTTTACTTGCTGTCGATTCCATGCGCAAAACAGGAATGAAAGTGAATTTGTATGTCTATGATATCGACGATGCAGATTCACTCAAGGTTGCTGAGATCTTAAAAAAGCCGGAATTTCAATACATGGATTTGATCCTTGGGCCGTTAAGTCCGGGACCATTTTATACAGTTTCCAGCTGGGCAAATGAACATCATGTGGCTGTTGTTTCTCCAGTTTCTCCTGCGAATCGTGTTTTGTTCAAACGACAGGATGCTTCGAAAGCATTGCCTGCTTTGTCTACACAAATGGAACAGCTCGCAGTTTTTATTGGCGAAAATCACAAAACAGATAATGTGGTAATGGTCACCAGCGGAAATGTAAAAGAGCAGGCAGCTGCAAATACATTCCGTGTAAATGTGAGCAAGCTTCTTTTTCCAACTACTGCCGACACCATTAAAACGACAAGAGGAATGTCGGGACTCGAAGCATTATTGAAAAAAGACAAAAACAATATTCTTGTTATTCCATCCAACAGCCAAGCCTATGTAAGCGATCTGCTGCGTTCGCTGAATTCATTGTCGGATAAATATGTGATCACCGTTTACGGACTTTCATCCTGGATGGGATACGATAATCTTGATCTGGAATATTTGCAAAAGCTGCAGTTTCATTTTGTAGCGCCGTATTTTATTGATTACGATTCGAGCGCGACCACAAAACGTTTTCTTGCAAAATACAATTACACTTTTCATGGCGATGCAGGCATGTATGCATTCGCCGGTTACGATGTAGGATTATATTTTTTGCAGGCGCTCAATACATACGGAACAAATTTTTATCAGAAGCTTGCCGAAATAAAAGGCAAAGGTGTACAGCAGGATTTTGATTTCTATCGCAGCGATGCAGAAAGTGGTTATGAAAATCGCGCCGTTCGCATTGTACAAGTAATAGAGTATAAATTACAACGAATAAAATAGGACCTCGATACATCTCGTCAGAATAGGGTTTGTCTCGTCAGAAAAGATATTCTCTGACGAGACACTCGGTCTGACAAATCAGGTCTGACAATAAAACGCAATGTCCCCAACCAAAGAATTTATTTCCGAACAATTAATTGCGCTACAGGGAAAAATTTGTGCTGCGCTCGAAGCAGAAGATGGCAAGGGAAAATTCAGTGTCGAAAAATGGGAACGTGAAGGCGGCGGCGGCGGAATTACCCGCGTTTTTCAGCATGGAAATGTAATAGAAAAAGGCGGTGTAAATTTTTCAGCGGTGCATGGAACGCTGCCCGATACTATTGTTGCTGCTTTAAAAGTTTCCGAGAATGAATTTTATGCAACAGGCGTTTCCATTGTCATTCATCCGCAAAGTCCGATGGTTCCGATCATTCATATGAATATTCGTTATTTCGAATTAGCGAATGGTGAATTCTGGTTCGGCGGAGGAATTGATCTTACGCCGCATTATGTAGTGAAGGAAGATGCGAAATGGTTTCACCAGCAACTAAAAAATACCTGCGACCGTTTTGATGAAACGTATTATCCGAAATTCAAAACCTGGGCGGATGATTATTTTTTTATCAAACACCGCAATGAAACCCGTGGAGTAGGTGGAATATTCTTTGACCGTTTGAACAGTGGTCATGACAAAGAAAAGTTGTTTGAATTTTTGCTTGCTGTTGGAGAAACATTTATTCCTGTATATACACATTTCATGAAGGTTAAGCGGACGTTAGCGTACGGTGATGCTGAAAAGAAATGGCAATTTCTCCGTCGCGGTCGTTACGTGGAATTTAACCTCGTTTATGATAAAGGCACAAAATTCGGCCTGGATACCGATGGCCGTATTGAATCCATATTGATGAGTTTGCCCGAACAGGCAGGCTGGTATTATAACCACATTCCTTCTCCCGGAAGCGCTGAGGCTGAAACGCTTACCTTGCTTAAAAAGGGAATTGACTGGATTTAGATTTACGTGTTATTACATCTGTTTTTTTTCATTTGTCAATAACTAATACTTGACTTGTATTAGTAGTTTGGTCTATCTTTCCCGTGTTACAGGCAAACGTAACACACAGAACAAACCCTTTGCAATTTTTTTCGTATAACATTAACGGATTGTTTAAACCTCAATCAGTAACTGTTTTATTTAATGATATAAACGCGTGCTTATAAACAATTAGGTAAAGGAAACCTCATGAAAAAACTTTACAAACTATCGATCACTATTTTGTTTTTGCTCGTTTCGGGCCTTGTTTCTCAAGCGTATGCACACTCTGTGCAAATTGCCTATTGCGTTAGCTGTAATGGTGATCTGCGGATATTTGTTGAGCATTGGCATGGCGTGGAAAGTCTCAGCTCTACCACCATGACCATTTCCCTAACCGTCAATAACGTTACAACTACACAAACAGCAGCACCGCAAAGTGGCGTATATCAAACCCCACTTGCCAATCTTCCCGGCTGCAGCACACCGATCATCGTTGCTGCTGCATGTGCAGGACAAGCGAATACTTATAATGACTGGGTTATTTTTGATTACACCGGTATTCCTTGCGGAGTGCCTGCGTCATTTACTATCATCAGTGGTAATACTGTATTCACACAAGACGGATGTGGAATGTACCCGCTTACTGTCAATTTCAGTGTGCCCTGCGCATCGAGCACACTTACCGATTTGTATGTGTGTGACGGCGTTCCTACCAGCCCGATTGTTGTGCCGATCGGAACTACCTGGACAAACAGCAATCCTGGTATCGGACTTCCTGCTTCAGGTGTGGGTGATATTCCTTCTTTTATTCCTGTTGGGCCGGTAAATAGCTGTACTATCAGTTATGTGAACTCATGTGTGACCAGCACATTTAATATTTATGTAACACCTGCTCCGACACTTGCATTTACAGCAACTACGGTATGTGCCGGAACAGCCACTACATTTAACAACACCTCTACCGCAGGAGCCAGTCCCACGTGGAGTTGGGACTTTGGAGATAATACAACCAGCAACGCACAAAATCCGCCACCACATACGTATGCCGGGCCGGGTGTCTATAATGTTGTATTAACCGTTACAGATTCGGGAGGTTGTACGGCAACACTTACTGTTCCTGTAACTGTAGATGATATGCCGATTCCTTCCTTTACTGCAACGAATGTTTGTAACGGAGCGCCGACTCAATTTACAAACACAACGGTTGGCGGAAATACCTATTCATGGGATTTCGGAACGGGAACTTCTGCACTGCAGGATCCGACGTTTACTTTTCCCGGAACAGGAACCTATCCTGTAATGCTGATTGGTACGAGTGTGGGTGGTTGTATAGATACAATTATTCAGAATGTTACAATCGAAGCACCGCCAACTGCTTCATTTCTTTACAACCAGGTTTGTGGTTTCCTTGATGCGAATTTTACAAGCACTTCCACTGCGCCGAATCCTGCAACCATCGCAAGTTCTGCCTGGGATTTTGGTGATCCTGCTTCGGGGCCGAATAATAGTTCTTCAATTCTGAATCCTTCGCATACGTTTACAGCAATCGGTACGTATACTGTTACGTTGATTTCAACAAGCAGTGGCGGATGTGTGGATACAACTTCACAGGTGATTACATTTTCTCCGCAAGCCACAGCTGCATTTACCGCAATAGATGTATGTCCGTTTTCACCCATGCAGTTTACCAATCAGTCGACAAATGCTTCAAGCTACTTATGGAATTTTGGTAACCCTTCTTCCACAAGCGATTCCAGCAATCTCCAGAATCCAACGTACAGCTATCCTGCCTCCGGAACTTTCTCCGCTATGCTGATTGCAAATCCCGGCCAGTGCGCGGATACTATTATAGTTCCTGTGAATGTTTACCCCGGACCACAAATTGGTTTTACCGCACCTGCTGTTTGTGCCGGAAATTCATCTTTGTTTACTGATCTAACCACGATCAGTACGGGCAACATTGCAGAATGGGCATGGAATTTCGGAGACGGCAGCACACTGAACGATACTGCAAGCATTCAAAATCCATCCTACGTTTATCCTGCACCCGGAACGTATAATGTGATCCTGCTTTGTACTTCTTCCAATGGATGTGCTTATGCGGATACGCTGCCGGTTACAGTTAATCCATTACCTGTTGCGAATTTCAACTCAACGGTAGCTTGCCAGGGCGCAGCAACAAACCTCAACGATCTTTCTCTCACAGCAAGCGGTACAATTACAAACTGGCAATGGGATTTCGGCGACGGATCACCGCTTTCCAATACCCAGCATCCAACACACATTTATCCGAACGATTCAACTTATAATACAACTCTCATTGCAACAAACAGCTTCGGTTGTGTGGATACATTTAATTTACCTGTGGTGATCAACCCGTTGCCTGTTGTAGTTTTTAACGGTGATACACTGGCAGGTTGTCCGCAGCATTGTGTAGATTTCAGCGATCTTACAACCATCGCTTCCGGAACATTAGCAACCTGGACATGGAATTTTGGTGATAGCTCAGCAATTTCCAACCAGCAAAATCCTTCTCATTGTTATGATATCACCGGAGTTTATTCGGTTACACTTACAGTAACATCGAATGCCGGATGTACAACCACGCTGGCAATTCCGAATATGATCACGGTGCATCCTGAGCCTGAAGCAAGCTTCTCTGCATTGCCAATGGTTACTTCTATTTTGTATCCGAACATTGTATTTACTGATCTTTCACAGGGAAGTCCGGTTTCATGGCAATGGGATTTTGGTGATCCTTCAACCATTTCAGATACTTCCGCATTACAACATCCGGAGTATGAATATTCATCGGAGTATGGTGCTGTTTACGATGTGGTTCTGACTGTAACCAATCAATACGGTTGCCAGGACGATACCACGATCCGCGTTACTGTTGAGCCTGATTTTGCTTTCTTTATTCCGAATGCATTTACGCCGGATGGTAATGGAACAAATGATGGGTTTTACGGAATGGGTTATGGCATCACGAAGTACCAGATTTGGATCTTTGATCGTTGGGGAAACCTGATTTTTACCACCGACGATATTAACCATGCATGGGATGGATCTGTGCAGGGAAAAGGTGGTGATATGGCACAGATTGATGTTTACGTTTGGAAAGTTGCGATCGTAGATGTTTTCTCTAAACACCATAAGTTCATCGGCCACGTTTCATTGGTTAAATAAACATCCGAATCCCTGGTAAAGCTTAATTGTTCATCGTGAGCGTGACTTTTGTCTGTCGATAAATGACGGGCATTGGTCGTTGTTTTTGCTTGACATTTGTTTTCCAATAGTGTATCTTTCGTTTTGGTTTCAGGGGTCAGGCAAAAGACCCAACATACATGAAAGAATTTTATACCTGCTTTCGTACGCTTATTTGTTATGCAGTTTTCGGACTTGGATTTGTCATTCCCGGAAATATAAAGGCACAGGAAAATTCCCAGCAATTTGTTCATGATTCTGTATTCGGCGATTCGCTGGATGGATTTAATACTACAGCTATCCTGGAGCTGGCTGCCGCAAAAGGTTTACATGATCACGAAGCGCAAAAATTTCTTGCGAACTACCAACGCAGATTTATCAACAGCCGCTACAACATGCCTGTGGTGCCTAAAAACACAGATCTCGCTGCATTCCGCACGCCATCAACCATTGCAATGACTCCGTGTACCAATATGGATTTTGAAACCGGTGATTTTACCGGCTGGTCAGGTTTCATTGGTGATAATACATTGAATTCAAACGGACCATTGCAAAGTATCAGCCCTGGATTTTTTACAACCGGGATGGATGCATCTGTGAATGATCAGAATGCGCGGCATACTATTGTTTCTGCTGCTTCCGGAAATGATCCGTGCGGAGGATTTCCATGCGTTGCTCCGGGTGGGAATTATTCTGTGCGCCTTGGAAATACGTGGGCAAATTACCAGGGCGAAGCAATTGAACAAACATTTACTGTAGGACCATCAAATACCTCTTTTACTTACCAGTATGCAGTTGTATTAAATGACGGCGGGCATTCAGCCGGTGAGCAGCCTTATTTCCGCATTGAAATGTTTGATCAGTCGGGAAATCTTATTCCCTGCGCGCAATATTTTGTTGAAGCAAGCGGAACGATCCCCGGATTTATTCCCTGCGGAGTTGGAAATTTTTACAAACCATGGACAACAGTAAATGCTGATCTGACTGCTTACATGGCTTCTACTGTTACCATTCGTTTTACTGCAGGCGGTTGTATTTTTGCCGGCCATTATGCCTATGCGTATATCGATGCTTCCTGTCTTGCGTATACAATCAGCCAAAGTGATTCGTTGTGCATTGGAAGCTCCATTACTTTATCTGCGCCTATTGGTGCTGCAAGTTATTTATGGGCGCCGGGCGGACAAACAACGGATAGTATAATCGTTACGACTGCAGGTTCTTATACGGTGACAATGACTTCTGTTACCGGATGCCAGACCCAATTGGAAGTGAACGTTTCTGCCTATCCTGATCCGGTGGCTGCTTTTACTCCGCAGTATCCGCCATGTTCGATGACGTATACGTTCAGTAATAGTAGTACGATCGCCAGCGGAACAATGGCTTATCAATGGGATTTCGGAGATCCCGCTGTTGCAAATGATACTTCCAATGCCACGAGTCCTACATATACGTATACAACGGCAGGTACTTATACAGTCACACTAATTGTCACCAGTGCTTCCGGCTGTGTTGATACGTCCACTATGGTTGTATACCCCGGCAACGCAGGTTTTGCGAATTTCTCGAACACCACAGTTTGTTACGGTTCACCAACTTCATTCACTGATCAGTCTACTAATCCGCCTGACTGGCATTGGTATTTTGGTGATCCTGCTTCCGGTCCTGCGGATTCATCTGCGCTTCAAAATCCAACGCACGTTTATAGCGCGCCGGGAACATACTTTGCGGTACTTGTAATTAATACACTACCGTGTCCTTCTATTATTCAGCACACTATTACTGTTTACCCACAACCTGTTCCTTCAATGGTGTATAACCAGGCTTGCGGTGCTGCACTTGTAAATTTCTCAAGCACTTCAACAGTTGCTGCTCCATCAGCGATCACCGGCTATAGCTGGAATTTTGGCGATCCTGCTTCAGGAAATAATACTTCCACATTGCTGAATCCATCGCATACCTTCTCTGCTTCCGGATCGTATACTGTTACGCTGACAGTATCCACCGGTCAGGGCTGCTCACAATCCACCACACAAATTATTTATGTTGGATTACCACCAATTTCTGCTTTTGCAACCAACCCGGTTTGTATTAATTCGCCAATGAATTTTACAAATCAATCGGTCAATACTTCAACTTACCAGTGGAATTTCGGTGTGCTTACGTCTACTACAGATACCAGCACGCTCGCAAATCCGGGCTATACCTATCCGTCACCAGGTACATATACCGTCACACTCATTGCAACGCCCGGACCGTGTGCAGATACATCCACGCAAATTGTTACTGTTAATCCTGCACCTGTAACTCAATTTATCGCGCCACCGGTTTGTTATGGCTTACCAAGTGTATTTACAGATCAAACTGCAATTTCTTCCGGTACAATTTCAACCTGGTCGTGGAATTTTGGTGTCAATGCTACCAGTGCAGATACTTCCAATGTGCAGCATCCGAATTATGTTTATCCATCGGCAGGAACTTATACGGTAACCTTAACTACAACATCGAATAATGGCTGCGTGACCACTACCACTTCTCCTGTAATTGTTCATGCTGTGCCGCAGGCGAATTTTACTGCGAATTCAGTTTGCCAGGGCATTGCTACAAACTTCACTGATCTTTCTGTTCCTGCTAATGGAACGATTACGAACTGGAACTGGAATTTTGGTGACGGAAGTCCTTCATCAGCAGTACAAAATCCTTCGCACACGTATGCAACGGATTCTAGTTTTAATACCACACTTATTGTTACGAATACAAATGGTTGCATTGATACAATTACTTTCCCTGTAGTTGTAGTTGCATTGCCTGTGATTGTGTTTTCTGCCGATACGCTTGCCGGTTGTCCAATACTTTGTGTGAATTTCTCTGATCAAACCACAACGGCTACCGGTTCGATTGTACAATGGATCTGGGATTTTGGTGACAGTACCGTAACTTCGGGTCAGCAAAATCCTTTGCATTGTTTTACAGAGACAGGAACGTATACGATCACACTCACCACCATGAGCAGTTCAGGTTGTATCAATACGCTTGTTGTTCCGGATATGATCACTGTTTATCCAGTGCCACACGCCAGCTTCACTGCAACTCCGATGGTAACAACCGTTTTAAACCCGGTAATCAATTTCACTGATCTTTCAACAGGAAATCCTATTGTGTGGAGCTGGAATTTCGGTGATCCGAGCACTACAATTGATTCGGCAAGCATTCCTGATCCAATGTATACCTATTCAAATGAATATGGGTCAATGTACCCCGTTTACCTTGCTGTAACCAATCAATACGGATGTGTGGATGATACAACCATCACCATCGTGGTCGATCCTGATTTTACTTTCTTTATCCCGAATGCATTTACACCAAATGCGGATGGTGTTAATGATGGATTCTATGGTCAAGGTCATGGTATCACGAAATATGAAATCTGGATCTTTGACCGCTGGGGTAATTTGATATTTAATACTACAGATATCAACCAGGCGTGGGATGGATCGGTGCAGGGCAAAGGCGGTGATATTGCGCAGATCGATGTGTATGTGTGGAAAGTTGCGGTGACGGATGTGTTTAATAAAAAGCACAAATTTATTGGTCACGTTTCCCTTATCAGGTAAATCCAGGGAGAGATTGTCTTGTTGACTTTCTGCTTTGTCGCCTTCGATACGATTTTCGAAATTGAGAATTTCTAAATCCTATTGCATTTTCTTCGAAAATCACTCAGTCTGACAAGGGAGAGATTGTTTTGTTGAGTTTCTGCTTTGTCGTCTTCGATACCTAAACTCTGACTTTTCTTTTCCTTAATACCGGAAGAATTTGCTTTTAAGGACCGATTTTTTCATCTCAACCTATCTCGGTTTAGGCGATACTTATTCCTGATTGGTCGGAGTGCCGGGGATTTTTTTCCCCGTTTAGAAATTTATTAATCTGGGGAAATTGCAAAAGCTTCCCCACGTGTGAAAAAATAATCACACTTAATTTCTCCTATCCCATTTGTTTTGGGGAATTATGGAAACGGTCAAATATTTTTTTTTGTTTTTTTTGAAACAAATGTATGTTGAGTTACGTCGCTGCTTTCCCTGTGAAATCAGGTATTTAGAGATACTCCATCAACAAACAATTACACCTCTTGGTTTTTTATGATGGGGATTCTGCTTTGTGATTTTTGAAAAAAAATCTAGTGGCACAATTCTTACTTACAATAAAACAACAAAACAGGATTTGGAGTGTGATTGAGATTGGTGGAGCCGGATGTGAAGAAGATAAGGTGAAGCCAAAAAGAATCAAACTGTAAACACCCAAAGGACTAACTAAAAATCATTGACTATGAAAC
>JBKJMR010000602.1:0-3555 GCA_046596275.1 Bacteroidia bacterium
GTTTTTTGTGCTCAGCACACAATCCAACTTATCAAAATAATGACGGCTGTACCATTGTCCAACGCCGCAAAGCCAAATGATCATTAACGGAATTCCGATAACAGTGACTAATAAAAATCCGGCTACATATAGAAGAATATAAATCCGTACCGCATCGTTGAACGTTGCTTTGTGAATTACCTGTTCTTCCGGTTCTGTCATTATCCCGAGGATTAAGAAAATTTCATTTGCACATTTGAAATTTACACATTACTTCACCGTGCTGCCATTATTAATATTCTTTTCCGTCGGAGCAACAAAACTTAATTCACCTTTGTCATTCTCCGCCATAAGAATCATTCCATTTGATTCGATGCCCATCATTTTACGTGGTGCAAGATTTACAAGAATGGTTACCTGCTGACCAATGATATTTTCAGGCGAATAATATTTTGCAATGCCGCTCAGCACTGTGCGCTGATCGATTCCGGTATCGATGGTTAATTTCAAAAGCTTATCGCTCTTTGGCATTTTTTCGGCCGCTGTAATTGTGCCGATGCGAATATCCATCTTTGAAAATTCATCGAAAGATGTTGTTTCTTTTTGTGGCTCCAATGGATTTACCGGTTGTGTTTTTGCAGCTGCATCCGCTTCTTTTTTTGCAGCTTCCTGCTCCTGTTGCTTTTTAATTTCTTCCAATCGTGTATGTTGCTTTTTCAAAAGTTCAGGATCAACTTTTGCGAACAGCATGATTGGTTCATTCAGCTGATGTCCGGCCGGAAGCAGATTGGTATTGCTTGCATTCGTCCATGTCATTGCGCCGAGATTTAACATGCGGCGTAATTTATCCGAAGTGAATGGAAGGAATGGCTGACACAAAATGCTGAGGTTCGCACAAATTTGCAGGGAAACATTCAGGATGGTTTTTACACGTTCTGCATCCGGATTTTTCCATGGTTCGTTATCGGATAAATATTTATTTCCAACGCGCGCAAGATTCATCATTTCCATTTGTGCTTCGCGGAAACGATAATTTGATACTGCGTTGCCAATCTTTTCAGGGAACCTGGAAATTTCCTGCAGCACGAGCAAATCTTCTTTCGTGTATTGTTTTGCTTCCGGAACTTTGGATGCGAAATTTTTCTGTGTCAGTACCATTGTGCGATGAACGAAATTGCTGAACACAGCAGCAAGCTCATTATTCACACGCGCTTCATAATCGTTCCAGGTAAAATCGCCATCAGATGTTTCGGGAGAAATGGCAGTAAGCACATAACGCAATTCATCCTGCTTGCCAGGCATTTCTTCTAAATATTCATGCAGCCAGATCGCCCAGTTGCGTGAAGTGGAAATTTTATTGTTCTCAAGATTTAAAAATTCATTTGCAGGAACGGCTTCAGGCAAAATATATCCTTCATGCGCCATCAACATTGCAGGGAAGATCAAACAATGGAAAACGATATTGTCCTTGCCGATGAAATGTACCAGCTTGGTTTCTTTATCCTTCCAGTACATTTCCCAATTCGCGCTCTGAGGTTTTCCACCGTAAGAAAGCGTGTTGCGTGTTTCAGGTTGCTCAAACCATTCTTTGCTTGCGGTGATATAACCGATTGGTGCATCGAACCATACGTACAACACTTTTCCATCTGCATTCGGCAACGGAACTTTTACGCCCCAGTTCAAATCGCGCGTCATTGCCCGTGGATGTAAACCATTTGCAAGCCATGATTTACATTGACCGGAAACATTTACTTTCCATTCCGCGTGACTGTTGATGTAATTTTCAAGCTTCGGCTGCATTTCATCCAGCGGCAAAAACCAATTTGTAGTTGGCTTTTTCACAGGAACAGTTCCCGATAAAGCAGAATGCGGATTGATCAGCTCATCAGGACTTAAATCAGAACCACATTTTTCACATTGATCGCCATATGCATTCGGATTTTTGCAATTCGGACAAGTTCCAACGATAAAACGATCGACGAGAAACATTTTTGCTTCTTCGTCAAAATTTTGTTCCGTTGTTTTTTCGCGGAAATATCCTTTATCGTAAAGTGTTTTGAAAAAGTCGGAAGAAAATTCGTGGTGCACTTTTTTACTTGTGCGTGAATAAATATCGAATTCGATTCCGAAATCTTTAAATGATCTATCGATGATCGCATAATATTTATCTACGATTTCCTGCGGCGATTTTTTTTCCATGAATCCGCGTATCATGATCGGAACGCCGTGTTCATCAGTTCCGCTGACGAACAAAACATCTTCGCCTTTAGCACGGAGATAACGCGTGTAAATATCAGAAGGTAAATAGCAGCCTGCTAAGTGACCAATATGAATGGGGCCATTTGCATAAATTAATGCGGCTGTTACAGTATATCTTTTTGGAGTTTGCATAATCCGAAAAACCGGGAATGAATCGTATGTTTACAGTGTTAAAAGAGGCACGAAGATACGAAGTCCAACCAATGAAACAGCAGGAAATTCAAGTACCGCCATATCTCCAACCCGGCGATAAAATCGGCATCTGTGCCACCGCGCGGAAAGTCTTTCGCCTGAACATGGAAGAAGCTGCGAAAATTCCGCAAGGCTGGGGATTACAAGTTGAGTTCGGCAAGCATCTTTTCGGTGATGTGAACCAATATTCAGGTACAGATGAAGAGCGTGCGGAAGATCTCCAGCATTTTTTGGATGACCCGGATATCAAAGCGATTTTTTGCGCGCGGGGCGGATATGGAACGATGCGCATTATTGATCGTCTTGACTTTACGGAATTCAAAAAGCATCCGAAGTGGATTGTAGGTTATAGCGATATTACTGTGCTGCATTCACATGTTCATTCGCTTTGCAATACAGCAAGTCTGCACGCTACGATGCCGATTAATTTCAAGCTTGATTTATTTTCCACTGAATCGATGCGAAAGGCATTGATGGGAATGGAGCTTTTTTATAAAACAGAAAATAAAACTGCTGTAATTAATCGCCCGGGAAAAGCAGAAGGACAAGTGATCGGTGGCAATCTCTCCTTGTTATACGCTATGATGAATTCGGATTCGGATATTGACACAAACGGAAAGATTTTGTTCCTGGAAGATCTCGACGAATATCTTTATCATGTCGACCGGATGATCCTCAGCTTAAAGCGTGCAGGAAAATTCCGTGGATTAAAAGGATTGATTGTGGGAAGTATGAGTGTGATGCGCGACAATGAAATTCCATTCGGAAAAGATGCGGAGGAAATTATTTCAGAGCATGTTTACGAATATGATTTTCCCGTTTGTTACGGATTTCCTGCAGGTCACGATATTAAAAACTACGCTTTACTATTCGGAAAAACCGCAGAATTAGTTGTAGAAAAATATAGTGCAGAATTAAAATTCCTTTAAAAAATCTGTCGTCTAAAAATTGACTACCAACATTTTTCACCGCCTACTTCACTTCAGTAAAATCTTTCGGCGTTACAAACAATCCATCAGCCAAACCTTTTTGCTCCAGCCGGGTAACTTCAAGCCGGCCTTCTTCATTTCCTTTAAGATCTTTTTCAATAGCGAGCAAAGGCATATTTCCTTCTTTAAGCGGAAC
>JBKJMR010000607.1:0-5334 GCA_046596275.1 Bacteroidia bacterium
CGCGAAAACGAGGGCGATTTTCTTACTGCTGCTCGAAATGTTACTCCAGAAGTAATCAATTTTATGGCTACGCACGGACGTGGATTGATCTGCGCTTCCATTCTCGAAAGTCGTGCGGATGAGCTTGGCCTGCCGCTTATGGTACAAGAAAATTCAGCGACATACGAAACTCCTTTTACCGTTTCAATCGATTTAAAAGGTCACGGCTGCACAACAGGAATTTCTGCGCATGACCGTGCGAAAACAATCCAGGCTTTAATTGATCCGGATATCAAGCCGGGAGATTTCGGCAGGCCCGGACATATTTTTCCTTTACGCGCGAAAAAAGAAGGCGTGTTGCGTCGCACAGGCCACACTGAAGCAACGATCGATCTTGCACGTCTTGCAGGATTCGAACCCGCCGGCGCGCTCGTTGAAATCATGAATGAAGACGGTACGATGGCAAGGCTTCCACAATTGCTGGAGATCGCAAAACGTTTCGATCTGAAAATCGTCTCCATCAAAGATCTGATTGAATTCCGTCTTCGCACTGAATCTGATATCACACGCGAAGTTGAAATCGCATTGCCAACCGAATGGGGCGATTTTAAAATGGTTGCTTACACACATCTTTCAACGCAAGAGCAACACCTCGCAATTTATAAAGGCGAATGGAAAAAAGATGAGCCTGTGTTAGTGCGCGTACATTCTTCCTGCATGACGGGCGACATTTTCGGTTCATGCCGTTGCGATTGTGGTCCACAGTTACATACTGCAATGACACAGATTGAAAAAGAAGGAAAAGGTGTCGTTGTTTATATGAACCAGGAAGGCCGCGGAATCGGTTTGCTGAATAAATTGAAAGCATACAAATTACAAGAACAAGGTCGCGATACCGTCGAAGCAAACTTAGAGCTCGGCTTTAAAATGGACGAACGCGATTACGGAATCGGCGCACAAATCCTCCGCGATCTTGGTGTCACAAAAATCAAGCTGATGACCAACAATCCGAAAAAACGTGTCGGCTTAATGGGATATGGTTTAGAGATCATAGAAAATATCGCGTTGGAAATTCAATCGAACCAGCACAATCGTTTGTACTTAGAAACGAAACGTGATAAGCTGGGACATTCGTTGAAGGTGAAGTGAGACAAAGTAGTCGGTTGTCAGTAGTCAGTTGTGAATCCTCAGTTATCTTTTAGTCCGGTTGTTCGAGCGAAGTCGAGAACCAAATGCGACAGCAATCTCTCACGACGAAGAAAATTTCTCACCGCGCCTGTTGAGGAAATAATTATTTGGTAAAGAAACATTTGTTTAAGGGCGTTCTCGACTTCGCTCGAACAACCACAAACATTCAACTCTTCACCTTAGTAGAATCTGTCACCACAGGCTTTTCTGCCGGCGCAGGCTCCGGATTTTTCGCTTCGTCGCGCTTCTTCTTTTTGCTTCGGAAAAACTGCTCCCACGTATCAAACTCTTCTTTATAAAATACGCCAACACCCTGCGTGTATGGAGAACTGTTTGTCAGCAAGACATTATCATTTGAACGGTTGAAAGCGCGCAATCTTACTTTACCATCATCAGTCACTTTATATTCAACGTTCGCATCACCTACCCACTGTGCATTCGTAGTATTAGTTGCAGCTGTTGAATTTACTTTTCCAACATTACCATCAAACGTAATTCTGTTATTGAACAACTGTGTGCTCAGGTACACTTTCAAATCCGGAGTTGAGAGATCATCATTTTGCCGGTATTTCACACCCATATTAAAATCCGTACTGATCTGCGACAACCAGTTATTCAATGTGCCGGAAACGAAATTGCTCAATAACGTTGAACCAGCATCTCCGTAATCAGGATTTCCAGAAGCATCACCGCGCAATTCGTATGGTGTCATAAAACTATTCAACACCATCAGCGAAAGCACTTGCCGGTTTCGTTCGAGATCGGTTTGCGTATAGCTGCTCACGGTTTCCTGGATATTCTGATCAGCAGTTGGCAATTCAATATCGAAAGAAACTTCCGGATTCATCAGCTGGTTATCCAAATGCATAATTACGTGAACAGGATAAGAACGGTGATACGCCTGGTTGGTTGAATCGGTCGGGAAAAATGGTTCGACAGATGTGGGAGTTATATACACAGCATCAATATGAATTTGCGCATCATACGGACTACCATTCCAGCTGATCGTTCCGCCGTTTGCAAGCTCAAAAGGAACCTTCACCACATCCTTCATTGTGAAAAGGTAGTTTCCGTCCGTCACTTCGTATTGCCCGAAAATTTGAAAGTCTCCTGAAGGCGGGACTATCAAAGTCAAATCACCATAACCGTAAGCTGTTAATTCATCGCCTACAGTCTTATCAAAAATAACTTTTACAATTGCATCTTCTGTTGCTTCAATGTGCATCACAATATCAAGACCACTGGTACGCGATTTTTTCGGTGTGTCCTTTGACGAAGCTGTTGTATCCGGTGATTCAAAAACAATAAAATCAGTTGAAGAGCTGACCTCGCTGCTTCCGGAAGACATCGGAATATTAAATTCAGATAACACAGGTTGTCCGTTTTTGTAGATCTTCTCCATTTTCGCCGACATATTGAGGTGAATAATATCATCGACATAACCGAAAATATTCATGTAGCCGGTTGCAAAAACACGACCGTAATAATCTTCATTGATTTTTTCTGTCGTATTCAGCACAAGAAAATGATCGAAGCCGATATCCATATCGAACTGGAACTTCGAGAAATTATCATGATACAAGTGACCATAGATGGATGCTACATTTCCATTTTCATCTGTTACTTTATAATCATTGAAAGCAAATGAATTTTCTTCAATAGTAATGGTCTGGGTTGTTGCTCCTAATGAAAGTCCCAGGTAATCGACACGCACCAGCTTCATAGACACATCCATTGCTCCATTTAAGGTTGGTTTTGCCGGCGTTCCTCCTACATGCAGCTTTCCATCGATCTGCCCAACCATCTTCGAGCAAAAATCTTTCAGGAACGGTTGTAATGCTGCAAGCGGTATACTTACGAATGTGCCATTGATATCAAAAGAATTTTCTTTAAGCTTCGGATAATAAAATCCGTCGAAAGCAATATTATTTATCGGCAAACTGTCTACAGTCGAAATTAAACCACGTGTAAAGCTTCCATCGATCTCCACCGCCTGTTTCTCCGGCAACCATTTTGCAGCAAGAAACCCATCGCCTACTTCCTGACCATTGATCCAGAAATCATTGAACGTAGAAATACTGGTGAAGATCGGCGTGTCATACAAATTCGAAACGCCGCTTTCTGATGAAATATAACCTTTAAGCGTAATACCATTCGGAATCGTAAAATAATTCAGGTAAGCGATGTTGAACGACTTCATGCTTATTTTCAATTCATCGCCCGGATTTTTCGAAACAAACCCATTCAAGCCAATTGATGCTCCACCTGAAGCAAAAACCAATTGATGAACAGAAAAACGTCCGGTATCCAGTCGCACATAATTTCCCGGAGAAACAGTCCACAAAGAATCATTGATATTAAATTCTGTTTTATGGAAATTCACCTGGAACGATTTCTGGTTCTCAAATAGTACAACTGCATTAATATCTGCATTGTTTTTCTTTTCACCCATGTTATCCCATTGAAGACGTGTTTGAAGTGAATCATTTTGAGCAACAAGATCCAGCTCAATATTTTTTGTGCTCAGCGTATCGGATAATTTCAATTCATAAAGCGAGCCTTTAAGAGTGGCCGCGTTTTTCATTCGCCTGTTTTCAGCGTTGATATTAATTCCATTGTAGCGAATGTTATCGTAGACAATAGAAGGCGAAGAAAAGCTTGCACTAAATTCTTTACGGTTGCCGTCGAACTTTCCACTGAAAGAAGTGTTAGGCGCAATTTCAAGCTTCGGTACAAGCGCCTGGATCGGTTTTGTATTCTGCTGGAAATTCACAAACCAGGTAAATTCCTGCACCGGATCTTTTTTCGATTCTAATGCATTGTCAGGAGGGAAATAAGAAGGAAGATAAATCGAAAGCATGTCCGTCACAGCATCCGGCAATTGCATCAGCTGGAATCTACCTGTCAATGTTGCACGAAGAATATCAGAATCGAGGAATACCGTTCTTGTTTTATCTGCATTCGTTCCGGCGCTGACTAAAAATTCATTGAAGCGGAATTTCTCTCCGTTGTTGCTGTAATTTAAATTATTAACACGAAGCGATCCTTCCAGATTATCAATATTATCACCGCTGAAATTCATATTCAGATCAGCAGATAAAATATTTTCATGTGCTTTGTCTGTAAAGCCCAGCTTACCAAGATCTGCAGAATCAATTGTTGCAACGAAATTCATTCTTGGCAAACTTCCGCTATTGTCAACGGAACCGGTAAAGAACATCGTGACATTCGGATCATTAAGATTAAAATCACCATCAAAAACCTGCCGGCGGAATTGTCCTTTTGAAATAGTAATTCCGCTGTACGAATAGCCTCTGTAAACCAATTCAGAAAAATCGCCATCGATCTTTGCATTGATCGTATTCTGGCCAAGCCCTACTCCATTGATCGCAACATCTCCGGTTACATAAGAAAGATCGGGAATATCATAAAAAGCGCCGAGGTTAAAATGATTTGCATTCAGCGTTCCGACATACGCATATTCAGCGCTGTCATTTTCACGCGTCATAATAAGATTCTCCAGCTTCAATGAACCTAATGCAGTATTCAGCTTTCCATGTGCAGCAAATTCATTCAGGAATCCTTCGAATGATCCGCTGAAAACCATATTGCCCAGCCTGCCGATCGAATTATCTATGACAAGCGTTTTCCCAAGTTCAAACGGCGCAACAGGAATTCCCTCAAGGTCTTTTTTATTGGTAACAGCCTGGCGGATCTTGAAATTCATATCCGTCGAATTCATATCAGGTAAACCATTAAAGGAGAAATTGCCCGTGATATGCGAGATGTCACCAAAACGGACATCTACATTTTTAAGCTTCAAATGTTCAACAGTTCCTTTGATATCGCAAGTGAGCAATAGTTTCTTTTTAATCCCCAATAATTCCGGCGCGAAATAAGCAACATCGCCAAGCTCAATAACTGAATTGGAAAAATGTCCGTCCATCTTTACGAGATGAATAAAATCATCAGCAATATCATCCGTACTATTGAAAGCAAAAGAAATAAATCCATCCACCGCTGAACCCTGTGTGTCGAAATGAAGATTATCCATTCGCGCCAGACTATCGGAAACCATCAGCCGGGTAGAAAAATCTTTCAACGCAAAACCGCAGCGATCTACACCCTGCAGATTTTTTATCCGCAGCGAAAGAGAATCACCCATCG
>JBKJMR010000221.1:0-4894 GCA_046596275.1 Bacteroidia bacterium
GCGATAATCAATAGAAGCCACAACGTAACCCATCTTCGCAAAATCTTTGCTGAACTGCAATACATCCGTTCCTGTTTTTGATCCGCCAAGGAAATTTCCTCCGTGAATTAAAATGATCAGCGGACGTTGTGTTGCATTATCTGCTTTCGGCAGGTGAACATCCAGCTTCAGGGACGTTGTTGCATTATTATAATTCTGGTTAGAACCGTAAACAACATTAGAAATGGTGCTGTCCGCGAACATAAAATCACGAAAACGGATTCCGTTACAAGGTGTTTGTGCAAATGTCGTAGCTGCTACACAGATTAGCAAAAGGGAAGAGTAAAGTTTTTTCATTTTGGGTTTTGGTTTGTTTTCAAAAAGTAACGCCTGAAGACCTGAATGGTTTCTTACTTGCGAATTTGTATTCTATTCCTATAGATGGCGCAACAACACGTGATTTATAAGTTCCGGAAAATCCTGTTGCAAGATTAGTATCGGAACGTTTCATTCCCTCAATGTACAACAATGCAATGTCGGCAGAAAATTTTTCTCCAAAATGGATCGATGTTCCGCATGTAATTCCCAAACGATCTGCATCAGGCGTTTCAGGTGTGAGATAACCATCTTTGACAGGTGAAACATCATAATACATTCCTGCGCGCACTTCCATTTTTTCATTCAACTTATATTCCGCGCCAATTCTCGCAATAAAAACATCTTTATAACAACGTGCATCATTCACATCATCGAGCTTATCTGTATTCGTTGCAAAATCAATTCGCAATGTATCATACGTATGCCAGCCAATTACATTCACATCCACTGCATATTTCCATTTGCCTTTTGAATAACCAACTCCTCCACTAATAACCTGCGGAAGCTTGATGTAAGTGCTGAATGTATTTACCGGAAAATATTCTGCCAGCGAAGAAGGAACGGTAAAATCCGCGCTGCCACCATCCACATTTACTTTCACTGACGAACGATAAGAAATTCCCGCCGACCAGTTTCCTGAATTGAAATAAACACCCGAATTAAATCCAACACCACTTGCAGCGCCATGCAATTTTGCTTCACCGTATTCGCCCGAACCATCCTGGACAGGAACACCTTTTCTAAGATCAAAGCTTCCTGTTGCATAAACGAATCCAACACCAATACCGAATTTCTCATTTAGCTTCCATGAAACGGTAGGCTGAATAAAAATCGTTTTCAAATTAATTTCACGAATGAGAAATTGTCCTTTCCAATCATCTGGCCATTGCGCACGGCTTCCGAATGGTGTGTAAACTGCAAGTCCGAGCGAAAGCTTTTCAAATTTTTCCGGGTTCCACAGCGCATACAAATTAAAAGGCGTACCGATATTCTGCACCATGCTCGCGGTATAAATTCCTGGTGATGGTTCCACATACTGACTGCGTGGAATTAAAAAAGTTCCGCCGGCATTACCAATGAATTTGTAAGGAAGAAATCGCGCCGCACCCGGATTGAAAAACAGCAGCGACGCATCAAAACAAAGTCCGGTCCCGGTGTGGCCCATTCCCAATTGTTTTTGTCCCTGCGCATTCACCTGGAATCCGCCGGCGTGTGCAACAAAAGAAGAAAGGAAAATGGGAAGCGTGAGGAGTAAACGTTTAAGCATTTCTCAAATCTAAGAAATTTCATTACTGATCTCAGCAAAGTTTGTGAGAAACATATTACGTTGTTACTGAATCTATCATCAAGCCTCAAATTATTTAATTTCGTAAGGTGAAAAACTTCTGGTACCTGGTTCTATTGGTTATTTCCATTCCGGGTTATGGACAAATGCGCGAATTCTTAGTGACAGATACTGCTTTTGTAAGCACGTTCAAGGCAGAAGATGATGAATATATTGTCGTGCGGCGCAATTCGGATACGACAGGACGGACAATTGTTTATTTCGATTCGGCACACACGCAAAAAGCTTACGAAATAAATTATACCGGAAAGTTCATTTATTCTTCCACTACATGGTTTCCTAATGGCCAATTTCATCATACTGAAACTCGTTTTGGGATTGGAATGTGTGATTATGAAATGATGAGCTGGTTTGAAGATGGAAAGGTGCGAATAGAAAGGAAGTGTTATACAGATTCATGCGTATACCGGTCTTTTTATCATAACGGGCAACTAAAAAAGAAGGATATTGATTTGCCTGGGTATTATGGCACGTTGGTGTGGGCACGCTCAGTTGAGTATTATGAGAATGGTCAATTGATGTATACTCCCGTTGATCTGCTGACCTACCAAATTCAGACAATTACTAACTATTATTCCTCTGGCGCAAAAAAGCTGCGCAAGAATTGGTCAGGAGCTTCTGTGTTCGGGACGTGGGAAGAATGGTATGAAAACGGAAAAGTTAAAGTTAAAGGTCAATATGCGGAGAGAGATCCTGCCTATAAAGGCGAATACACTCTTTCAAAAAAAGTCGGTACCTGGAAATATTATACTGAAGAAGGAAAATTAGTGAAGGAGGAATTTTATGAAGATGGAACATTAGTCAAAACAAATTCATACTAATAAATTACGAGGGATACTTAATTCGCGGCATTCGCATTCATTCGTAATTCGTTCCCCATTACGAAACGTCCGAAAACAAAATTTCCCGCGCGAGGCGGGAAGTTTTGTGGCAAACACATGAAACACATGTATAGAGGAAGAACGGCTTTCGGGAGAAAACTCGCCCTTCAGGAGTACAAATTTAGCGGTGATGCTTCGCTTTCACCGAACGCGTGCTACCCTGGTAAGCATCGCATCCACCTTGTTTATGTTTGCAAGAAGGAAGTGTAGCTAAAACAAGACCAGCGATGATCAATGATTTAGTGATGATTCCTTTTTTTGAAACTAAAGAGGTGATTGCAGCTTTCATACCTGGGGTTTAAAATGTTTAATTAGCGCGTTTCTGGTAATTAGGGCAGGAAAAGCACAAATTCCACACGCACTTCACAAACTTTATTTGAAATATTTCAATACGTCCTGATAATCAGTAGTTTAATTTTTATGCAATTCTAAAATGCCCTGAAATCAAGGGTCGAAGAGCATTTATTTTACGATCATCTATGGAAAACGGGCGTTTCTGCGCCCTTTAAATTAAGTCAGGGTTTGCATTTTGCGAAATATGTACTACTTTAGGATTGGCATTACAAACACATCGTTTAATAGTTAATCTTAATCACAGTGCGTTTACGCTTTCTCTGGCCTAAAAAGGAAACCCAGCTGAGCGATCAGGAATTAATTGAGAAGTATAAGTCCACTTCCAATTCCTGGTATGCAGGCGAACTGTTCCGTCGTTACACCCAGTTGATCACCGCGGTTAGTTACAACTACCTGCAGAACAACGTGGATACTGAAGATGCCGTAATGGAAGTCTTCGAGATTATCCTGCGCGATCTGCAACACCACGAAGTCAACAATTTTAAAACCTGGGTTTATTCTGTAACGAAACACCTCTGCTTGAAAAAGCCCAGGAAGGACAGTATGGTAGTCACCAATGTGGATCAGGTACTCCACAATATGGCTGCCGACGAGTCGCCCAAAATCGAGGCGGCACAGCTGGAAGAACAACTCGAAAAACTCCAGGATGCGCTTATCAAGCTATCCGAAGAGCAGAAAAAATGTATCGAGTTATTCTATTTCAAAGAGAAGAGCTATAAAGAAGTATCAGATATCACGGGGTTCTCCGTAAACGAGGTAAAATCATATCTCCAGAACGGAAAACGAAACCTCAAAGGATACCTGGTCACCACTGAATAATGACCCAAAAAGACCTTAAACGCATATTCTCGAAAGGCGAGTGCCTCTCACTCGACGCGTTACGGCTTTATAATGAAGGGAAGCTCTCCAAAAAAAGCATGCACGAAATCGAGATGCACCTTCTCGAATGCAACCTCTGCTCCGGGGCGGTCGACGGACTAAATACAAAACGGGTTTCTGAAGTCAATAAATTAGCTGAGCATATTCAACGCAGGCTTGCTGTATACATGAATACGCCTCCACGCGTTCCTTTTTTCCAGCGCTTCGGCCTTGTGCTTATTGCCGGCGTTATTTTCCTCGCAGTAGGCGGAACCTGCGTTTATCTTGCTATCGGAAATAAAAAAGAAAAGCCGGTTTTATCCGACACCTCTGCTACACACAATCTGAAAGATGTTTCCTCCACTTCTATTCAACAGGAAAATAATGCGCTAACAGTTACTACACAAACCGGCACTGATGTTCCTCTTCAACCGGAAGCGCAGAAAAATGCAGAAAATCAAATTGCTATTAAGGAAGTTTCTGATAATTCACCATTGGTTCCTGAAGTAACAGGAAAGCCTGTAAACTCTACTGTGACACCAGAAACCACAACGAACACTACAGCAAAAACGGCAGAAGTTATTCCGGGACCGGGCGCAACAACACGTTCGGAAAATTCTTTGTTGCGTGTGAAAACGGTACAAGTTTATCCTGCCGTAACACACAACGATAAAGCATCGAGAAAGGAAGCAAAAGACGGACAGCTTGGAAAACCTTCAAGCAATTCTTCTTCGTTTGAGCTGGATGAAATGCCATCGTATCCCGGCGGCAATGAAGCGTTGAGATATTATATCATGACCAATTTCAAAGCGACCGGTGCAGAGAAAAGCAAGCTTACCAAATACGCAACCGGCGTGCGGTTTATTGTTGATTCGAAAACAGGTAAGATTTCCGCTCCTGAAATTTCTGTAAGCATCTCTCCTGAAATTGATAAGGAAATTCTTCGCGTAATTAATTCACTACCGAATTATCTCCCGGGAAAAAAACGCGGTGAGGTTGAAATAGTAATCGGGATTACTTTCGAATAATCATTTATTTTCCTTCTTCTTTCTATTTATTCACTCGCGAAATTCGGGCATTGATCGTTTTAGAAATAACG
>JBKJMR010000370.1:0-2730 GCA_046596275.1 Bacteroidia bacterium
CTATTCCGTCTTCTTCCGCCCATTTCGGAATCACCATTTCTTCCAGCTGCGCAACGAGCTTATCGTTTTCTTTATTATCAATGATCACCAGCTCGGCAGCCATGCGTTCTTCTAAATCGCGCGTAAATAAATTCATTGCACGCGCTTTATCTTTTTTGTAAAGCTCTTCGTAATCTTTTACCAAAAGCGGCTTTCCGAAACGGATATGCAATCCTTTGCGAAACTTCCAGGGTGCTGCTGAATAATTTAATCCGACAGGTATAATAGTAAGGTTAAGCTTCCAGTCGTTTTTTTCTTCGGATGAAAACGCAATGCGCGCGGTTCCTTTTTTCAATTTGCGCAAACGCCGTTCCTGGATGCAAAGTCCCTCGGAAAAAACCATGATGGCTTTATTTTCTTCGAGCATGGCGGCGCATTTCTCAAATGTCTCATCGTTTTTGGAAAGATTTTCTGCGCCTTCGAGCAAACGATAAATAGGAATGATGCCGACGAAGCTTAAAAACTTTGCGAGGGTTTTTTTGCGGAATACATCAGAGCGCGCAAGGAACCATGTGCGGCGGCCGATGGTAGAACCCAGCATGAGCGCATCCATAAATGCATTGGGATGATTGCTGCACAAAAGCACCGGACGATCATTCGGAACATTTTCTAAGCCGGTGGTTTGATTCCTCCTTGAATAGCGATAGAAATACGCGAGGAAAATATTGAATGCAACCCATAGATAACGATAGAAGACGGCGCCGAGAATTCTCATAGAGGTGCAAAGATAGCCGTTTCGGGTTTCGCGTTTCGGGTTTGGGTTTAGTATCCTGGTTTATGATTTAGGTGAGAGTCAAGGGGTGGGTTTTTCCCGGATCGTTTTATTAATTTGTGGTAAATAAGAATTATTGTAATTGAAATTCCCCAATAACAAAGAGATATTACAAGCAAATAAATCACACAATATATTGTCCATATTCCAAGATACTGGAACCAGTTAGAACGCCAATACTTTATCCATATTTCATAATTGCCAATACCCATCCATGCAAAAAATCCTACTACAAAAAATATCGCCAGGTACTTATATATTTCGGGTGCTGTTCTAAATGCATTCTTCATTTCTGTCGATAAATGTTTGGAAGCGTAATTACTGTTCAAATTTACCAATTCATGTAGTTGGGGCAGTTCTTTTTTTACTCAAATCGCCGGAATCTTACATCTGCAAGAACACGGGGTGTGAAGGTTTCTCTTCAGAGATGCGTTCATATAGGTTTGTTGAAACTTACACTGTTATCTAAGATGAAATATAGTGTCCTCCTGCTTGTTTTCATACAATTTCACTTGCCGCAGCTTGTTGCTCAAACGGGACCAAATAATCCGGCTTCAGGAACGAACAATAATGCAACCGGAACAATTGCATGGACCACACCCGGAAATATTCTCAGCAGCAACAATACATACGCTACCGTTTCAGCTACAGGAAATACTAATTATTTATTTGCAAGAAATTTTGGTTTCGCAATTTCAGGACCGGCAAATATTGATGGCATTCATCTGGAAATTGAAAAATTCGAAACAGCTCCGTCAGTGGTTTCAATTCTTAACAATTGGTCAAACGGCCTGACAAAAACTGTTTCCCCAGGAATTAACCGTTGTCTCATCGTAGTGGTAGCAATTGAAAACGGAAATAGCTACCGCGATATTACCAGCATGGATTACGGCGGACAAGCGATGTCCCAATTATTGGATGTATCTGCAGGAACCACAAACGGTTTTTCTGATCGCATGGAGGTGTGGATGCTGCTGGAAAACAACATTGCTCTTGCTTCGGGCACCATAATCACTCCAACGTATGCCGCCAACACACTTCTCGAAAATGTTGAGTTTTACGCCAGCATCGTTTTCAATAATGTTGATCAGTTTAATCCTGTTTACAGCAGTCAATCTACTGCAAGCAATGCTTCAACAAATCCGCACCAGCTTTCTTCGCCTTTCAACGCGCTTTTAAACGGCATGAGTGTGACAGGTGTAATTTGCGGAAACAATAAATCGCCGACTGATACTATTGGCTCAACAAATACTTACACCATCAATTCATCCTTCGTAGAAGGAACGGATATTTACACTGCGAATCCATCCTTTCCAACTTCAGGCATCAGCATGGCGACGGGAACAAAAGCCTGCCTGGCAACGGGTACCGAACAACCTGTATTTACATTTGCAGGAGGCGTGAATCGTGCTTCTATGTTTGGTTTCACTTTACAACGTGCACGTGCGATTGACAATTCTGTTTTTCTCCTGAATGCATCTGCAATTACCGGTACGAATAATGGTCTTACTTCCACCTCGTGGCCAACTACCGACTCGTATGTTTCCTACGGAGGCGCTGCGGATACGTGGGGAAGAACCTGGACGGTTGCAGAAATTAACAGCACCGGATTCGGCGCGGCACAAAGCGCATCACGATCGAATGGAAATATTTCAGTTGACCATTTTCGTATGACGGTTTATTCCACCAGCACATTGCCAATTGAGCTGATAGAATTTACTGCTGCGCCTTCGGGGAATGAAGTGCTGACTCGCTGGGTAACCGCTACAGAAACCAACAATGATTATTTTGTTGTACAGCGAACTGTTGATGGCGTTACATTCGAATCCATCGACACACTTGACGGCGCAGGAAATTCTACGCAGCCCCTTGCTTATTCGCTCAGCGATAAAAATCCATTGAAAGGTGTTTCGTATTAT
>JBKJMR010000397.1:0-3046 GCA_046596275.1 Bacteroidia bacterium
TATCCGACAAAGCTGATCCGAAGTATGATTTTCCGGCTAATGGATATGCAAAAGGTTATGTGACCGAAGTTCAGCTCGATGGTTGTAAGTGGATGATCCAGCTCGACAGTGCAGGAAAAAGAATTGAACCGGATGAAATTGCACCGGGCTTTCAGCAAGACAGCTTGCTCGTTTGGGTAAAATATACTCCCGTTGAACGCATGTCCATTTGTATGGCAGGGCAAACGGTGAATATTATTGATATCAGGAAAAGGTAAGATTCAAAATTCAAAATTCAAGATTCAAGATTCAAGATTCAAAATTCAAAATTCGCGAATTCAAGATTTAGGATAGTAAGATACGAACCAAGCTTTTGATTAAAGATAATCTTGAATATTGAATTTTGAATTTTGAATATTCTTACATGGAAAACTCTAATCTCCGAATAATTTTCATGGGTACTCCCGGCTTTGCTGTGGCAAGTTTGGAGAAGTTGGTGAATGAGAAATATAATGTTGTTGCCGTAGTCACTGTTCCTGACAAGCCAGCTGGACGCGGACAAAAATTACAAGAAAGTGAAGTCAAGCAATTCGCTGTTGCACATAACATTCCTGTGCTGCAGCCGGAGAAATTAAAAGCGGCGGAATTTCTTGAGCAATTAAAATCCTTTCAACCTGATCTGCAAATTGTAGTTGCTTTCCGCATGCTTCCTGAAATTGTGTGGCAGCTTCCGTCTAAGGGAACTTTTAATTTGCATGGTTCTCTTCTCCCCCATTATCGCGGCGCTGCTCCTATCAACCGCGCGGTGATGAACGGTGAAAAGAAAACAGGCGTCACCACATTTTTTCTTCAGCATAAAATTGATACCGGCAATATAATTTTCCGTGAAGAAATTCCGATCGGTGAAAATGAAACTGCGGGTGAAGTGCATGACCGCATGATGGTGACCGGTGCAGGATTAGTTACAAAAACAGTTGACGCAATTGCCGCAGGGAATTATCCTGAAATTCCGCAAACTACATTGGTAAAAGAGGGCGAAGAAATAAATGAAGCTCCGAAAATTTTCAGGGAAGATTGTAAGATCAACTGGAATCTGCCGGGCGAAAAAATTCACAATCATATTCGTGGATTAAGTCCTTACCCTGCAGCATGGACAAATTTGCATTCTGAAAACAATGCGGAAGTGATGTTGAAAATTTATCGTTCGGAATTTATTTCTTCTTCGCATCAACATACGCCGGGAACGATACTTGAAAATTTTACAATTGCGGCTAAAGAAGGAATCATTCGCATTCTTGAAATTCAAGCGCCGGGGAAGAAAAAAATGCCTGTTGCAGATTTTTTAAGGGGATTTTCTTTGAAGAAGAATGATCGTTTGGAATAAAATTAGTTGCATAGGGTCTGTTTTAAAATTACACTGATGCGCTCGGAACAATTTTCTGAAATTTCATTCGAAAAGAAAATTAGTGAGAAAGGCAGTGAAGACCTTATAGCATTTAATGCCGGAAACATTTTTGCAAACAATATCCGTTCTCTTATGATTCTAGTCAGGCTGGATGAGTGAAAGATTATGGCGTTATAAACTAGTTAGCAGTCAGCTTAAAAACGGATATACAACAAACGACAAAACATATTTATGACAAATTACGACATCGAAAACGAATTGAGACCTAACCTAAGTTCAGAAGAAAAACTTATCTGGACAGGAAAACCAAAGACAGGAATTTTGTTTAGGAGTTCAGATGCTTTATTAATTCCCTTTAGTTTGCTTTGGGGTGGTTTTGCAGTATTTTGGGAGACAAGTGTTCTGGCGACAGGAGCACCTTTTCCTTTGGCACTTTTTGGAATTCCTTTTGTTTTGTTTGGGCTTTATTTTACAATTGGGCGATTTTTTCTTGACGCAAAGAAAAGAGCTAACACGATTTACGGTATCACTTCTGACAGAATTATTATTAAGACAGGAATATTTAGCAGAGAAATAAAATCATTAAATATCAGAACACTCTCGGAAATTACAATTAATCAAAAGGCAGACAATAGCGGAACAATAACTCTCGGACCGACCGACTCTAAATATGCCATGATGCAAGGAATGGAATGGCAAGGTACCAAGCAGCCACCAAGACTTGAATTCATTGAAGACGTTAAAAGTGTTTATGACAAAATCATCGCCTTACAAAGACAAAAATAATTGACAAAAAAGCCGAACCATCAACACTGATTTGCTTTAGTATACAGACAGTGCGAATTAGAGACATTTGAGCAATTAATAAACGATAGTGCTGGCATATAGGTTTAGGTTTTAAAAGCAACAACACAAAGCCAGAAACCTTACACGGCCATTTTAGAGAGACATCCTAAACAAAATGAAGTTACAGACAATTCCTTATCACAGCTATGAAAAAGGACTTCCACAAGAAGGAAACTTTATACTTGGACAAAGACGAGCAGATAGCATTTTTGTTTATCAGGCTTTCAATGACAAAATAGCTGACTATGCAATAGAAAATCAAAAATTCGGTGGACCGGATTACAGTTTCAGCAGAATGACCTGGATAAAACCCAATTTTTTGTGGATGATGTATAGAAGTGGATGGGCACAAAAAGATAGTAACCAAAATAGAATTTTAGCAATAGAAATGACATTTGAAGGCTTTGAAGAACTTCTTACAGAAGGAATTTTGACAAGCTATGACAAATCAAATGGAGATGAACAGACCTGGCGGGAAAAACTTAATAATAGCAATGTAAGAATTCAGTGGGACCCGGACCACGACTTTAAAGGAGAGAAATTAAAGCGAAGGGCTGTGCAAATTGGAATTAAAAATGATGCTTTACAAAAGTTCAATAACGAGTTTATAAAATCAATCCAGGACATTACAAGCTTTGTGAAAGATCAAAAAACAAGCATAGACAATAAGAAAGAATGGTTCTTCGTAATTGACGAATGCATAATTGAAGTAAACAGTTCTTTAAAAAAGAAGTTTTCCATTCCTGATAAATTTCAGACACCATTCGTAGAAGAAATAATTTCAAATTTTGATAGTGATAAAACTGTTAGTCAAAC
>JBKJMR010000439.1:0-3202 GCA_046596275.1 Bacteroidia bacterium
AGCAACCGCAGGAGCGTAATTTGAAGTCCAGCCTGCACCGCTGCTTGCTGTTGTTTTGTCTACCTTAATAATGTAACCACCGGTAACATCATCACCCGCAATATCTGTTGGTTGTAACTTTGCAATATCAACACGATCATTATCACGTTTAATTTTTTCACAAAGCAAATACACGCCCATATATTCACCGTTGATAACCACTTCAACGCATTGCCAGCGCGGCGCATACCAACCCATTTCACGCGAGAGATAATACGAGAGCGAATTATTCAGCAACGATTTATCTGTGTAATTCGCAATCAAACACCAGTCACTTTCTTTCGGCATTCCGAGCAAAGAAGAATCAATCGCATTACCGTTTACATCCCACAATTCAAATCCGTATGACTTTTTCGGAAAACCCTGCGAGCTCGAACCACGTGTTTCAATTCCGATCTTCCCGCTGTAATTATTCCACGGATCAGTGAGATAATTCCTGTTGCCCACACCATTGTAAATAATTCCCATGTCGCACATTAATTTCGGTTCATCGGGAATAGATTGATTGTTGGTATTTATTACAACCAGCGGAAGATTTGTGCTGCTGAAAGAAAAATAAGTAGCCGGTGAAGTTCCAAACGTAATGCTCCAGCTGATCATGTTTCCTGAATCAGCGCCGTAATTATCAATCACACGTAAAATCCAGGTGCCATTTCCATTCTGATTATTATTTACAAAACCCATTTGTCCCTGCGGAATAAAAGTTCCTGTATAAGGCGGATTTCCCTGCGTGATCGGTGTGGATGCGCCGGCGTTAAAACACGTGTTTAAATAATCCTGGCCGGCGCCGCCATTATTTCCGCTGAGCAATGCACTAGTTCCATCGGGTGCAATAATGCGAATTTCAAGATCGGCGTCATAGGTATGCGTAAGATTTATACAGACCGTTTCCAGTCCGAAATTCAACGTGTCGATTGTTGCTGGAACTAAGCCGGAAACCACAAGTGGAAAATCATTTGTAGCAAGATCATTGATCGGTCCGCTTCCGCCGGTGTACGTTTGCGAAAACAAAGAGGTTGAAAATAATATCGCGAATAGGGAGATGTAAAGTTTTTTCATATACCGTTAAAAGTTTTTCCCGGGGAGTAAAATGTTGAATAGGCTTAGCAACAATATCCGTTCCAGCGAGCGATGAAGTTAAGAAAAAATCATGCGTATTATGGCAATGTTAATCAGTGCAAACAACAGTGAACTACCAACCATTTCGTCTGTCTAAAGTGATTCAACATATATTATTGTTCCCGGTAATTTGTTTGCTGAAAACGCCTTCATGAGTATAAAAGCAGTGTTGGAAGGGCGTATTGTTGAATTGGACGGTATTTTGGGCTTAAAACTTAAAATACTAATAGCTTGATTATCAGGAATATGCCATCCTTAATATAGCAATTTTTGAGGAAATACAGGGCTTCTATCGTCATTTTAATTTATATTTGCAGCTCACATTAAAAACATCATCACAATGGAAAGTGGAACAGTAAAATTTTTTAATGAGTCTAAAGGTTTTGGATTCATCAAAGTAAACGGGTCAAACAAAGAAGTATTTGTACACGTTTCAGGGCTTACAGATCAAATCCGTGAAAATGACGCGGTAACTTTTGACCTCCAGGAGGGTAAAAAAGGGCTTAACGCTGTAAACGTAAAATTGGCTTAATCTCCTGTTTTATATTTGAAAATATCCCGCCTCAAAAGCGGGATTTTTTATGCCCGTTTTTTGCAGTTTTCAGCAATAGAAAACCACAAAAAAAATTCTTTGAGTAAATAATAAAACACACATCACAATGGAACAGGGAATTGTAAAATTTTTTAAATGAAACAAAGGGTTTTGGATTCATTAAATTGAACGGCACCAACCAGGAAATTTTTGCACACGTATCAGGTCTGCAAGATCAGGTTCTTGAAAACGACGCCGTCACGTTCCACATCACAGAAGGTAAAAAAGGTCCGAATGCCGTAAATGTAAGATTAGCTTAATCAACACATTTATACCTCGAATCAAGCTCCCTGATCATGTCCATGGGCTTTTTTATGCCAAAACCAGAATTATTTTTGTTCATAACTCTCCTATTTTCAGCCAATTGATCATAATATTACCACTGATTCACACAATTCCTTCAATACATAAGTTATTAACAGTACCTTTACGGCTCACAAAAAACAATTATTATAATGGATAGTGGAATTGTAAAATTCTTTAATGAATCAAAAGGTTTTGGTTTCATCAAAGTAAACGGGTCAAATCAAGAAGTATTTGTACACGTTTCAGGTCTTGCAGATCAAATTCGTGAGAACGACGAAGTAACATTCGATCTTCAAGAAGGCAAAAAAGGCCTTAACGCCGTAAACGTAAAATTGGCTTAATCACCTCTTTTATATTTGAAAGAAAGTCCCACTGCGAAGTGGGACTTTTTTTATGTACTAACCTGTCGCGCAAGCATTTCCATTTCAATACTCAATTTTTTTTCGTTGCAATCATTTAAAAAACGTATCTTTTCAGTTCACAAAATAAAAATCAACATCACAATGGAAAATGGAACAGTAAAATTCTTTAATGAATCTAAGGGTTTTGGATTTATTAAAGTTGATGGATCAGGCGAAGAAGTCTTCGTTCACGTATCAGGTCTTACAGACGAAATTCGTGAAAATGATAAAGTAACATTCGATCTTCAGCAAGGCAAAAAAGGTTTAAATGCTGTAAACGTAAAAGTGGTTTCCTAATTTACGCACGACTTTAAATTGAAAAGCTCTCAGGCAACTGGGGGCTTTTTTTTATGGGGGGAACGAATTACGAATGAAAACGAATTTACGAATAGCATCTGCGAAATCATTTGAATCAGCGTGCAATGCTTTGGGGCGTGCCCTTCCTGCGTCAGGTCGGGCTTTACGCGCTACACGGTAGCTTGCTTCAATCCCTCACGCAAAAATTTTAACTCGAAGGCGCGGGGGACGCAAAAGGAAACGCGGAGAATTAGTGATGAAGAGCGATTCGTAAATTCGTTCCCTCCAACCATTCGTACATTCGCCTTCATTCTCCCGATGGCTATCGGGATCGTTCCCTCACAGATTCGTAAATTCGATTTGATTCGTAATTCGTTCCCTGCATTTTTTTAACGCGGAGGCACGGGGACGCAAAAGGAAACGCGGAGAATTAGTGATGAAGAGCGAT
>JBKJMR010000460.1:0-6424 GCA_046596275.1 Bacteroidia bacterium
CCAGCCGCTCCAGGCGGCGGACCTGGACGCAAGCGTGCGATTCAAGGCGACGCGGTTACAGTTACAACAAACAGGGTTTGTACGCTTGTGCATCCACCGGTTAAAGTGAAGAATGTAGTTGCGAAATAATAATATTGTCCCGGACCGGATGTAACAGAAAGCGGTGGCGTAAATGTATTCCCGATCAATGAGCCTCCTGTTTGCACATCATACCAGATGGCCCACATGTTGGAAGGAACAGAAACGGTGAAAGACGGAACTGCACCGCCGATGCAGTAGCTCACATTTTGTGGAGTTACAGCAACCGGGGCCGGCGGCACCGCAACAATTTCTACTGAGTCAACAAATAATGCAGGACAATTTCCGGCGATAATATATTTTACATAAACCCAAAACGGCGGTGTGAAACTTGTATTATTCAGAAAGATGGTTCCGGTGTTTGGATTAACAGTTATACCGGCAGAAACCGGTGACGACAAAAGAAACATTCCTCCCGGAGAAAGCGGAGCTGTAAGCACAGGAATTGAATCTGCACTGGTGCAATAAACCTGGTTTGGATAATCAAAATACGGAAGCGGCGGAGGAGATGAAATCACCCACATTGAATCGGAATAAGTGCAACCGAGCGAATCAGTAACTGTAAAATAAATCCAGCCGTCAGGAACCTGGATCGCGACGGAATCTGTTTGTAATGACGTGGGGTGATTGGTGAAGTAGTATGCGTAAGGTTGTGTGCCACCGTTTGCTTTTATTACTACCTCAGCTGTTCCTGAACCGCAGCCAATTTCTGTTTGACGAACTTCAGCAACCAGGTAACGAAGCATTGTTAATGTAGTATAGGCAATACAACCCGTGGTAACATTATATACTTCAACATTGTAATCTCCGGCAGGAAGAGTGATAGTCAACGAATAGGTATTCTGCATGCTGCCCATGACGGTATAGCCGGTATCATAAACAGTAATATTGAACAGATCGCCTGTATTACCAATGCCGGAAATTGTAGCGGCTCCCTGTGCTGAGCACGACATCGGGTAAAAAGTAGTAACGATCGGCTGCGCGCAACACCAACCTGCAATTCCCATATGCAGCGGCTCTGACGGATCACAAGCAAATGTTGCATTTGTGTTTCCTGTTTGCACATCACAATAAGTATTCACATTGACACTGAGATCATACGTATTGCAATAAGGCAAAGTGGTAATTTTCCAGCAAGCTTCCCATGAATCCAGGATACCGGCATCATCACCGAAATTATTTGAAGGGTTTCCGTCATTGTCAGGATCATAGAAATAGCCGTTTGCAGGTCCGTCAGGTGTTGAAATATTAGTGAACCAATGCCATGCATTAGTTGCGCTGTAAGATTGCGGTGCAGAAACAGGTACCAGTGTTGACATGTCCCAATCCAATCCGAAACGCGGAACAATTCCGTGCAGATCAGCGCCACCGATGTAATCCCATCTGTCAACGGTATAGCACATGCTTACGGTCTCACTTATTCCGTAACGACCAAACCATGGTGCAGGATCAAGCACTACAGATGATTCATTTACACATTCATTGCAAATATTCTGTGTATTGATCGTAAGTGTAAAATCACCTGCTTTGTAATAGTCATTTCCGCCGATCTGGATATAATATTCTTCTCCGATGTTTGGTGTGAGAAAATTCATGGAGATAAATCCGTTTATGCTGGTTTCACATGAAAGCGGAACAAGCGAAAAGCAGGAACCCTGGCTATAAAATAATTTGACAAAAAAAGTATCAAGCCCGTTAAAACCGAGTGCGTCGATATTTATTGAAGTAGAAGTGGAAACGAATTTGTACCATACGTCCGGACTTCCTGAAGCGAAACAATGTGCAGGAGAAAAGTCAAATGAATTGTAGCTTGCCCACAGTGTTGAGCCGTTTACAATCACCGTGTTTCCATAACCACCAAGCGGACAAGCGGGAGGCACAGGAAGCACACCGATAGCTGTTGCTCCCCATGCAGAGTCATTTGCCGGGGGCGGATTAAATGCAAATAAATCACCTGAAAACCAGGAGAGAATTGCAACCAGGAATAGTTTGCGTAAGGGTAATTGCATTTTCTGGGATTGATGTTGGCACGGGTTGGGCCCGGTACCACGGCAAATTACAAAAAATGCTAATACAAGCCAACAGAATTGGCACTACGAATAATCAAAAAAGAGGCATGAATTGCTAACAATTTCACATGAATGCCCGGAATTCGAAAACCAGGCTAAGATAATTGCACTAAATTCCTGAGTTTAGTGTGAGCGGAAACCGATGACGAGAATATCATCCACCTGTTCAAGGTTTCCTCTCCACTGCTCAATCGTTGCATCAAGCGTGTGATGCTGTTCGGCAAGCGGCAATTTATGAATGTGATTCAGGAAGGTGCGGAATTGTCCCACCATGAATTTTTTGCCTTTTGGTCCGCCAAACTGATCCGCATATCCATCAGAGAACAAATAAACGGTATCACCTTTTTGCAGTTCGATGCGGTGATTAGTAAAGCTCTTAGTATTTCCTTCTGCGTAGCCAATCGGAATTTTATCTGCTTTGTATTCTTTGAGCTCGCCTTCACGGAAAAGGTAAAGCGAATTGTTTGCGCCCGCCATATCCATCGCACCGGTATTTTTGTCAAGAATACAAAGCGTCATGTCCATTCCATCGCGCACTGCACCTTCTTCCGAATGCTGGTTGATCGTTTTGCCCGCCAGAATATTTAATTCATCCAGCATTTGTCCCGCATTCAAACCCGGACGTTCTTTTACAATCTGGTTCAGCATGTTATTCCCCACGATGCTCATGAACGCACCCGGAACACCATGACCAGTACAATCAACAGCCGCAACATACACGCGGTTATCTTTTTCGTACATCCAGTAAAAATCACCGCTTACAATATCTTTCGGCTTGAAAAGAATAAATGAATCAGGCAAAAGCCTGTTCACAAAAACAGCCGGCGGAAGAATTGCATCCTGCAAACGTTTCGCGTAACGGATACTATCAGTAATGTGTTTATAAACGATTTCCAGCTTGCGATTCTGAATTTCAATTTCTTCTTTTTGTCGCACCACCTCTTCCGTACGTTCAATAACTTTCGCTTCGAGCACACGTTCATTTTCGCGCAGGTCTTCTCTCATTTTTATGAGCGCATGACCAAGCGAATCCTGCGTTGAAAGTGGTTTGTAATACGAATCAAAATTTCCTCCACCCACTTCACGCGCAAATTCGGTGGTGAGCTTCATCGAATCAACGAGACTGTTCAATGCAACTGACATTTCACCAATTTCGTCATTGCGGTTTTTTATGTGTTTTGAAGGCAGAATTCCTCTCGCCATAGAAAGCAAAATATCTTTCAGCGAATGAACAGGCTTTGTAATTGATCTTGCAGTAAGGAACGCAATGAAAATTCCACCCACAGGAAGCACAATGAGCAGCAACACCACCACAAAAGAAAGTGTCTTGAACGACTCAAGCATTTCTTCCCGTTTAGCAGTCGCAGCGGCATACTGACGTTGAATAAGATTATCCAGCAGATCGCTGATGTTTCTAGTTTGCACAGTTACATCACCATCTTCATCCAGCACACGTGGCTTTGCAAGAAATACAATTGTCGGATCGTCGTATGCTTCAAAGGCATTGAGGTCATTCATTACCTGGTGATGCATGATCCAGAGTGAATCGCAGCTGGTGAAAATGTAATTGATCAGCTCTTTATCTTTTTGTTCCCAACCCGTGGAAAGCGTTTGAATCTCCTTTTTTATTGTGGGATATTCAACGTCAATAAGATTTTTGAGCTTTATTTTATCCTGCGATTCTGTCTGAATGTTCACCCAATTGGTGAGCAACATTTTTGACCGCGTGGTGATCAGCCGCATGTCCTGCAGCTTGTCTACAGAAGGTGTATATAAATTCGCAATCTTATCATTGATCTCCCGTCCACGGCTGATGGTGAGGAGTGTCAACGAGAAAGCAAGCAACACCAGGAAAATGAGTGCAACGAAACCAAGTAAGATCTTACGGCCAATCGTAAAGCGAAAACTCATAAATACGGGTCGCGGAGTTGGTTTTGGTTTTCTTTATTTACGCAGATCTTCAAGCATTTGCTGGTATGCTTTTGATTTCTGAAATTCATTTAAGCTATAATAAATTCCCGAAAGAACCACAAGCGTTTCTTCGCGCTTCGGTGCAATCTCGTAGGCTTTTTCAGCAAATGGTAACGATTCTTTGAAGAGCTCTACAGAATGATCCTGCACATCCATCGCGCTGTCGAGGTTGATGTCGTAATCAATTTCATACATCAGGTCCACACCTTTATTCCAGAACAGTAAACCCAGATTATAATTCGCAGTGTAGTTATTCGCATTCCATCCCAGCACTTTCATATACGTCTCGCGGGTCAGGTCGAAGAACTTTGCATTCGCTTTTTTATCAATATTGTAAATAGCGTAATACGTAGAGGCAAGCGCCACATAAAATCCTTCATCTTTTTCCCTTATGTTTATTGCAGGGTCAGCAAGCAGCACCGCTTCACGGTAGTTCTCGTAACACGTCACCGAAGTTGCATACCTAACCGTATCGAGTGTTGCTACCGCATCATTATAAAAACGAAGCGCTATGTAACGGATATTATCACGCACCATTCGCTGGTGTTCCGGCACAGTATCCAGCTTAAGCGATTGTTTGAAAGCTTCGAACGATTTTGCACGGTATGGAGAAGCTAAATTAGTGTTCTCATACTTTTTGTACATCTCTTTGTAAATCACACCCTGCAGCCACCAGCTGTCAGCCGATTTCTCAGCACCGGGCTCTTTCATGTGCAGGTCCACTTCTTTCTTCGCGCTGTCCAGCTCACCACTTTGTACAAAAAGTAATGCAGCATTGTAATGATATAAAGTTTGCGCACGCAATGTTCCCATGCCGGTAAGCAGCAGTGCCGCCAGCAAGATCATTGTGTATATGCGTGTTAACTTTTTCATTTTCGTCAGCTTAGTTTTCCACCGGTATTGCAAGTGCAAGAAGCGATGAACTTACTTTAAGATTATTTTTTTCAGCGTTAGTTTGGTTCAATTCAAATTTCTGGCGGTTATCAACTACAACAAAATTTATTGCCGCGCCTTTCCTGGCAAGACCGGGCTGTTCCGTTACTAATAACGTTGCTTTACCTTTTAATCGTGTAATGATATCGGTGATGGGGGTGCTTACATCGTTGCAAACATAGAGAATATGACACTTCCCTATTCCATCTAAAGTAGTGGTATTTTTGATAACAATCTTCTGTGCCCCAACAGTTTTTGTCGTGGCCATCTTGTTCAGCTCCGTAAGCATGGCCGCATTTGTACCGTACATGTTTATCACAAACTCACCCGCTTTATAGTCGGCAGGCCAGTCAATATAGCGGGTAAAGTTGTAAATAAAAACCGATTTGAGCCGCGCATTCGTATCCCCTGTGGGTGTGGCCTGGAAGCCGAACACCGCAGGAAGCACAAACAAGCTAAGGCAGATCAAAAGGCGGTTCATGGCCAACGTATGGCAAAGGTCAGGCCAATTCTTTTTCGGAACATCCGGGGTCGAAGAGGCTAAGCCCCCAAAGTTAGTAATTCCGCCATATTCAGCAAGCAACTTTGGTTATGAACAACTTATAAAGGATAACTCCCAATACCGCCTCCCAAAAAGAGCTCCCCCAGCATTTAAATTTGAATGCATGAGCCTTTCAGCTTCATTTCGCACGTTCGGTCTGCTGTTTTTGCTTGCCTCAGTTGCAGTTTCCTGCAAAAGTGCAAAGTCAGCCGCAGCCTCTGCCGATCCGCAGGAAATGGCCATCAAAAAAAAGTACGCCGGTATGATGGGCGTTAAGGAAAGTGAAATCACCAATATCGCCCTCTATAAGTTTATCGATAATTGGTACGGCGCGCCCTACAAGTCAGCAGGCAAGTCCAAAGCAGGGGTCGATTGTTCCGGCTTCGTTTCCATTCTCTGCGCGCAGGTGTTCAATAAAACCGTTGGCGGACCTTCCACCGCCATTTTTAAATCCTGCGATGTTATTTCCGAAAAAAATCTGGAGGAAGGCGATTTGGTTTTCTTCAAAATCAATTCCGATAAAATTTCACATGTAGGAGTGTATCTCAAAAACAGGAGGTTTGTTCATGCCTCCACGCATAAAGGAGTAATGATCAATTCGCTCGATGAAGCGTATTATTCTAAGTATTTTTTTAAGGCAGGGCGAATAAAGTAGAGGTGAGATGTGAGATGTGAGACATAAGATTTAAGAAAACAAAAGTGAACGGTTTCTATGGCGTGTCCCGTGAAGGAACGCTTTTCCGCGTTTCCTCCCCGGGTCGCGCTATTCGTTGCAAGTCCTCTCTCGTCAATAGAAAGATTACAATAGCAAATTTAAGACTCTTTTGACGAG
>JBKJMR010000612.1:0-3080 GCA_046596275.1 Bacteroidia bacterium
TTAAATTATAATGCCGCCAACAATACGCTCATGATCGGTTATGCCAACGGGAATATCGATCTCATCACAGACAAAACAATTACAAACCTTCCCGATATCAAACGTGCGCAAATCATCGGGAATAAAGCGGTCAACAATATTTATTTCGTTGGCAATATTGCTTACCTCGCCACCGGTTTCGGAATTGTTGTTATTGACACCGACCGCAAAGAAGTTAAAGACACGTACCTCATCGGGCCAAACGGTGGTTATTTAACGACCAACGATATTGTATCTGACGGAACAACAATTTACGTTGCTACGGTAAACGGAATTTATTATGCGCCGATCAATGATCCTTATCTCACGAATTTTACCACCTGGACAAAATTCAACACCATTATCAACGGACATTCTAACAGCCCGTTTGTTGCAATCGCTGTTTACGATAATAAATTAATTGCAAGCAGCTCAGCTTCCGGTGGATTTGTTTACACGTACGATTTTGCAACCACAACCTGGAATACACTTCCCGGTTACAGCGCAACAAGTGTTGATGATCTTTTTGTTCGTAATAATCACCTGTTCCTTTCCAACATCTATGCAGTTGATGAAATGGACACGAATTACATTGATCCGAATACGAATGGCTGGTTTTATTATCCGTACAACATCATTACCATTTCCGCTACTTTTCCAAGACAGATTTATGTTGATGAATACAATACCGTTTGGTTCGCCGATAATATTTACGGGCTTGTAAAAATGCTCAATGGTTCAGCAGGACAATCCTATTATCCGAACGGACCGATTTCAACTGATGCTTATTGGATGGCGGAATCGGAAGGAAATCTTTTGGTTGTTGCGGGCGGACATGATGATGCGTGGAACAATGTTGGAAACAACGTAGGCATCTCAACGCTTAAAGATGGCCTGTGGACGAACTTTAATAAAACAACAATTCCTCAAACAGATACAATCATTGATTTAATGGCTGCTGCCATTGATCCGCTCAATCCGAATCATTATTTTCTTGGTTCATGGGAAAAAGGATTGCTCGAAATTAACAACGGTCAGTTTGTTCAGCTCTGGGATAATTCAAACAGCACGCTTGACTCAAAAGTAGAATATCAGTGGGTTGGTGTAAGCGGGTTGGAATACGATGAAGAAGGAAATTTATGGGTTGTAAATTCACACGCGCTTACTCCGCTTAATGTTTACAAACCAAACGGAACCTGGCAGGCTTTTGATTTTACAGGATTGATTCCGGTAGGAACAACAGTTGCCGAAGTGCTGGTGACTCAAAGCGGGCAAAAATGGATGATCCTTCCACGCGGCGGCGGTATGTTGGTGTTTGATGATAACGGTACACTTTCAAATACCAGCGACGATAAAAAGAAACGACTTGGTTTTACTTCAGGCGTTGGACATATTCCCGGAACAGAAGTGCATTGTATGGCCGAAGATGATGATGGCGAAATCTGGATCGGCACGGATAAAGGTATTGGCGTTTTTTATTGCGCGGAAAATATTTTTACAACAGCCGGATGTGATGCGCAGCAAATTCTGATCACACAAGACAGCTACGTGCAGATCTTAATGGAAACACAAACCGTTACTGTGATCGCTGTTGATGGCGCTAACCGCAAATGGATCGGCACAGAAGGCGGTGGTGTGTTTTTAATGTCGGAAGACGGACAAACAGAGCTGGCGCATTTCACAGAAGCGAATTCTCCTTTGCTTTCTGATAATATTACAAGCATCGCTATCGACCAGGAAAGCGGGGAAGTTTTCTTCGGCACAACGAAAGGAATTGTTTCCTTCATGGGCGATGCAAATACCGGCAAAGATGAAATGGGTGATGTGTATGCGTATCCGAATCCTGTTTCTCACGAATATACAGGTCCGATAGCAATCACAGGCCTTGTAAAAAATGCCGACGTGAAAATCACCGATATCCGCGGACAAGTAATTTTCAAAACCACAGCATTAGGTGGTCGCGCAATCTGGGATGGAAATAATTTCGCAGGAGAAAGAGCAGCAAGCGGCGTCTATATGGTTTTCGTTACTAATGATGATGGAACGCAGAAAGCGGTGACGAAGATTCTGCTTATAAATTAGAAAAAGCGGGAACGAATTACTTGGGGAACGAATTACGAATGAAGGCGAATATACGAAGGGTACGAAATACGAATCAAAACGAATATACGAATTATAAAAACGAGCATTTTCATTGAAAGAGTCCGATCAACATCTTTCGTATATTCGTTTTGATTCGTAATTCGTTCCCCCAATAAAAATGTTACAGACTACTCGTGGAATCGTATTTCACACCATTCCTTATTCCGACAGTAGAATAATTGCGAAGATCTATACCGAATTTTCCGGTGTGGAATCTTTTATGGTAAATATTTCGAGGAGCAAAAAAGGCAGGATCAAGAATAATTTATTGCAGCCTTTAACGCAGCTTGATTTGGTGGTTGATTATCGCGGCAAGCACAGTTTGCATACGGTTAAAGAGCTTTCCTGTTCCATGCCATACAAACACTTGCAGGAAGATATTATTAAAACCAGCATTGCGCTTTTTCTTGCGGAGGTGCTTTATAAATCGGTGAAAGAAGAGGAGGCAAATGAGCAATTGTATTCTTTCATTGGAAATTCCTTACACATTTTAGATTTGCAGGAAGAAGGTGTTGCCAATTTTCATTTGGTGTTTCTGCTGCAGCTTACACGCTATTTAGGTTTTCCACCACAACTAAACCGTTCAGGCGACAAAAGCTTTTTTGATTTGCGCGACGGTGTGTTCCGCGACAAATTTCCTGATCATCTCCATTACCTTGATGCAGCAGAAGCGAGGATGTTTGAAAAATTATGCTTGCTGACTTACACGAGCATGGAAGATTTTCCGCTTTCGGGCGAAACGCGACGTATCATGGTGAAGCATATTCTTCATTATTACAATTTGCATCTGCATAATATGCACGAGGTGAAATCGCACCAGGTGTTGGAAGTTGTTTTGGGGTAGGAAAAAGTGGCAGGTGACGAGTGACAGGTGATTTTGTGGTGGTTTAATTCATTCTCCTTTATTCACTTGCCACTTG
>JBKJMR010000058.1:0-7789 GCA_046596275.1 Bacteroidia bacterium
CGTGCCGTAGCTTGTACTGAGCTTGCCGAAGTACGTTAAAAAAATCGTGCAGACAAATTCTCTTCTTCGTTTTCATTCGTAAATTCGTTTTCATTCGTAATTCGTTCCCCCCCAAGAACAAATTATCAAAAAATCAATTCGTAAAAACTATGTTTCACAGCAAACAAAACTAATCCTGCTGTATTGCGACAACCTGTTTTGAGAAGCAAATTGTTACGATGACCTTCAACAGTCCGGATGCTGAGGAAAAGTTTTTCTGCAATCTCAGCGTTATTAAGCTCTTTGCAGATCAATGTGAGCACTTCTTTTTCCCGGGCAGTTAATTCGATATCGATGCTGTTACGTTTCGTTGATGTAGTTGTTTTTCCGGTGACGCTGCTTTGTATTGCTTTCATGAGCGCACTGTTTACATAGAAGCCTGTTTTATGAATGGTTTGGATCGCAGTGATCAGCTCTTCTTTGTTGCAGTTTTTCGAAAGATATCCGTTTGCACCTGCGCTGATTACTTTTGAAATGAGCTTCTCTCTTGCATAAACTGAAAGCACAAGCACATTGATCAGCGGATAGTCATTTTGCAAACGTGTGTTCAGCTCCATGCCATCCATTCCCGGCATTTCAATATCGATCAGTAAAACTTGTGGTCGCAAATCTGTAGCAGCAAGCCGCTCTAAACAATCAAGTCCGTTCTCCGCTTCCAGCACAAGCTTAAATCCGGGCACACTTTTAATAAGCGTTGCAAGACTTTCGCGAAAAAGCTGCTGATCGTCGACAATACCAATGCGGATGGTTTCCATTATACCATTTTAAAAATCACACATTTATTTTTAGCTGCATTCCGAAACCTCCGGGCGCATCATCGAATGAAAAAGCTGCGCCGATCATGGTCAGCCGGCTTTCAATATTCTGCATACCCATTCCCTTTTTTCGATACGGAGCTGTAGCAAGTCCGATACCATTATCACGATAAGAAACATGTAAACTATCTGCCGCAGAAGAAAAGCCCAGCACGACAGCTGATGCCTGCGCATGACGGATTGTATTATTCACCAGTTCCAGCAGCACACGATAAAGTGCGAGCACATCACTTTCTTTCAATCGCTTTAACGCATGAGCCTCATCCATTTCAAGACGCACATGCAGCTTGCCCGAGCGATTCACTGTTTCGCAAAGATCTTCCAGCGCATCAGTAAAATCATACGTGCCGGTGCGGATAGGAGAGAGGTCATGCGAAATATTCCGCACATCCGTGATCACGCGGTCGATAATCGATCTGCATTGAAGAGAAAGTTCAGAGTTGCTGTTCGTTTCGTCGCGTTCCAAAACCATGCGCAAAGCAGAAAGCGCAGTGCCCACTTCATCGTGCAGGTTCATGCCTATGCGTTTGCGCTCTTCTTCCTGGGATTGGATAACGGCGTGCAGCAGCTCTTTTTGATGTACTGTTTCGGCGCGACTCATTTCCAGCTGCTGTAATGTCAGTTGCCGGCGATATCGGATGTAAAATAATACAACTGCAACTGCGATCAGCAGGGAGAATCCCATGCCTGCAATTACGAGTTGATCGAAGTTCATGCTAGTCGTCTCGAAAGATAAAATGCCACCGAAAAGAAAATATACATTAACAGCACCAGCAATGAATGGATAAGCCATGCCAGCTGGTAGATTGAAAATCCGGCGTGCTCAAATTCCGGGAAAAGAAAAAGAAAGAGTGATCCCGAGAAATAAAAGAAAAAGCCGATGCAGATACACAGGAGTGGAAGACTTTTTTGCGAGACCTCAGCTTTCGCGCCGAGCAGCTTGTAAAAGAAGAACAGGCAGAACACAATTAACAGCAACGCTTCAAGAGAACGCGAATAGCTGTTGAATGAAAAAATATCCTGGAGAAAACAAACATTAAAAATGCTGAACAATGTGAATGCAGCAATAAGATATGAGATAATTTTTGCAATGCGCATCCCCTCCAGCGCACTTCTGAAAAATAATGCGCAACAAGCAAATTCAACAATTGTATAAATATGCAATAAGGGCATATTGTTGATATTATTCCTTGAAAGCACGACCGCGAAAAGATTAAAAATACAACCGATAGCGAGGTAATGCAAAATGATCCGCATACCGCTGAAAAAACGACGATAATAAAAAGCGCCGATCAGTATCGGAGCCAATACCGATAAGGGTATAGCGAACTGGACAAATAGCTTGGTCATTGCTCAGGGAGATTGAGAAACTTATTTATTTTTCATCAAGCTGCTGTCCGCGTCGCAGAATTTGGGACATGGACTCGTGAAATCGTAAACAGTAACAAGACCTGACTCGCCGATATTTGCGATAATATCAACACCGGGATCAGGAGTAATGGTTAATGCAGAAGGATTTACACCAACCAGCAGGAGCTTAAGCGCCGAGCCACCATTTTCAGGAGGATCACCCATTCCCACGTAAGCCCTGACACCGATCATGTTTGGGTAGTTATTCTGTAGCATACTGATAAGTGCTACCAGGTCGCCAATCGGAATGAAAAAAGCATTGGTGTGCACAGTTTCCTGTACATTATTATCACTCATCCAGTTGCGCCAGTTTTCCGTAGCCGACTGTGCATCCTCAAGCTTAACAGGAAAACAAGTGAATTCCTTATTAAAATCTTTAATTTCCATACGTTTATTGTTTTGGAGAGAGTTGATAATTTGGTGGTAACTTTAATTAATAAGTGAGCAATATATATATGTTTTTAATATGAATGAATTTGAAAATGATTGTTTTTGAGTTAAAAATGGATTAAAATGGGGTTTTGGTAAAGGTGAAAGCGAAATAGCCCATAAAGCCTAAAACCCATGTAAAGAAAATATGAAGCGGCAGTATTAACGACGATGCCCTACAATAACCAGTTAACTGAAAAGAATAGTCCTATTAATTTTCTAACCCAACCTTTGTAAATGAAATTATAACAACCGAATGAACAAATGAATTAACCTACTGGTAAATCAACTGCACATTTTCGATAAAACGGAATGCTGAATATTGCATTTCAATCGAACTTATGAAAAACAACCACGGAATTTTTTTAATCATTATCTGCGTTGCCGCAATTGCAATAACCTTTTTCTCCTGCAAAGAGGAAAGCAATGATCCGCAAAATTTGCTGAAAAATGATTCGACCATTTTAATCATGGGATCAGAATCGGAAATGAAGCTGGTGGGATTTCTTTCCAGTGAATATCTTAAAGCACATCCCGGAATTAAAATTGAGCTCACCGGTGGTGGTTCTGCAGTCGGAATTGAAGCGCTGATTAATAATCGTGCTCATATTGCAAATACTTCGAGGGCGATTACTAACGAAGAAATGAAGCAGGCGAAAGCAAACGGAGTAAATCCATTGCAGCTGATCATTGCTATGGATGCAATTTCAATTATCACAAATCCTAAAGTTGGTATCGATAGTCTTTCACTAGATCAGCTGTCGGGTTTGTTCAGCGGAAAAATAAAAAACTGGAAAGAAGTTGGCGGTGCCGATCAGGCAGTAATCGTGATCGGGCGAAATGAAAATTCAGGATCCTATCATTATCTTCTCGATCATCTTCGCATAGAAAGTTACGCGACGGGCTCACGTGTAATAGCAGGAAATAAAGAAATTGTTGAAGAAGTCAGCAAGCAGGCTGGCGCAATCGGTTACGTTAATTTAGGTTCTATTTATGATGACGAAGAAAAACCATGCAAAACCGTTTGGGTGGCGAGCGTATATGTGAGCGGTGGACAAGCATATTCTCCTTACCAGATGGAATTTGTCAGGAACGGAGAATATCCATTGACACGTCCATTGTATCAATACATCAACGCACCTGTTTCTGAAAATGTGGAATCGCTGTTGCGTTATGAGCTTACTTCAAACATACAAACCCATTTGCACGAGATTGGATATTTTCCGATCACCTCAATTTATAAAACGATTAATAAGAAGAACGGGTTTTGAGCATCACACAAAACTTCTCGCTCCTTTATATTTAAACTCTTCGTCCTGGATAAATCTTTGCAGCATTGTTTGCTCAACGGTATTCCCGTTCCTTTCGGCCATGTGTGACGCAATGCGACGGATTACATTTATAATGGATGCAGGCGATAATCCATGACGTTTAATCAATAGCTCAAGATCGGTTCCCGGCGCAAATTCAAGATGTTTTTTTGGCCAGAAGCGATTCCATACCAACAATTGTCTTTCTGTATCAAGCGCTTTGAATTGAGCGGCAGTGTCGAAACGTCTTTGAAAAGCATAATCAATATTGGAACGTAAATTCGTCGCCACAACTATAATTCCATTGAATGTTTCAATGCGTTGCAAAAGAAAGGCGACTTCCTGGTTTGCATAATGGCTACTTGCATTTTCTCCTCCTCCCTGCTGGCGTTGTCCGAGCAATGCATCTCCTTCGTCGAAAAAAAGAATCCAGTCTTTATTTTCTGCTGTATTAAAAAGCGCTTCGAGGCGTTGATTTGTTTCACCGATATATTTGCTTACCGATGCAGCAATATCAACGCGATAAACATTGCGGTTAAGAAGTTTTCCAAGCAATGCAGCCGTCAGCGTTTTCCCTTGCCCTGAATCGCCATAAAGCAAAACCCTGCAACCGGGACGCATGACGTTTCCAAGATTCCATTCATTGCAAAGCTTGTCGTGTTGCCGCAATGTAATTTTCACATCTTCCAACGTTTCTGAAGTGGAGGGCATAAGAATAAGGTCGTCCCATTCGAGAGGAGTAGAAAGAAGGTGCGCCGGAAATTCTGTGCTGAAACGTGGTAGACAAAATTCGTTGTACAGAAATAAATCTCTGTAAGTCCGTGAAAGCGACAACACACCACCATAAGGAGAATCACCGGTTGAATGCGATCCTAATTCAATAACAGACTTGCGATAAAAAAAATGATTGGTGTCGAAAAGATGATGATACCTTATCCTTGTGTTGGGACTGCTTCCCCCAAGAAGCCACAGTGCAGTTTCCCCGCTCGGGAGTGGAAATTCATCTGACTCAATTGTCATGCGCGAACGATTTTTCTCTAATGCAAGCTCACTTAATTTTGAAGAATCGAGATGAGCCAATAATGCAAGAAGAAGAACCGTCTTTTCATGTATCGCAATATTATTTTCAGTTAAAAAAATATTGAAGGAAGAAGAATTTTTCGATTCAACTGCGGGGTGGAGGAGCAGCAATTCTTCAAAAGTAATTTTGTCCGAATTTTTTCGGGCATTGATGAGATCTAATAGCCAGGTAATCTCAGAATCAAAATCGTGCGTGATCATTTCAGTGCTTTTAGGGGTTTCTGCTTATTTAAATCAATCACTCCGATCCCAATAATCAAGCGTAGTATAAATTAATTTCCAATTATTATTCTGATTGCTCAGAATAACAAAACCAATTTCAAGGTCCCTGATCATAAAAAATATTTGAGCAGTTGACATGGAGCTGTCAAATACCATCAGCATGATTTCAGGCTGAGATGCCGCTACCCATGTTTCTCGTTTGTGAAGCGGAGTAGAGCGGTCATCCACGCAAAATGTATTGAAGTAAGGTTTAAGAAAATCTGATTTTACATTTGCAATTGAATCACCATAAACAGCACTTCCGAAAAATTGGGAGATTTCGTTTTGATGAGCTGCATCAAGAAGAAGCCAGTTCACCGGTGTAGTTTTCTTTGAAAGGAATTCGCCTTTTGTGAGTGTATCCGGTTTATTTTTTTTTGTCAGGAAATTATAATGATCAAGAATGCTGCCTTTATGTAAATCAGTTGTATCCGGAAGTTTTATATCTGCTAAAACCTTGTAAGGCAAATTTTCCTGGATGATCCAATAAGCCTGGGCATTATTCTTGTTATTTGTTTTGTTTGTGCTGTTGAATGCAGCGGTGCTACTATACTTGCGTGGATTTTCCGGATGAAAAAATGCTGCATAACACCCCCCGATAATTTTAAATGTGTCGTTGTAATTGTCGGACAGTTGTGCCTGTGTTTGATTTTCCCACGCTTTGATCCAGGAAGCCAGGATCTTTTTATTAGCATCCTGGTAAGCCAGATTTAATGTGCGCTTGTGTGATTGACATGAAAAGCCAATTGCAACAAATGAAAACACGAGCAAGAATGTTTTGTTATGCATCATATTATTTGCCGGCTTTTTTAACAAGATCAAGTGCAGTTTCACCACGACTAACTAGAACAGGTTCCCATTTAAAATCACATTCAGGGATTGAAGGGTTCGTTTTTCTTGCTTCATCAACAAGTGCCTGAATTTTCAACAGTAAAGCAACTTCTTTATTTTGTGCCATCAGCTTCAGCTTGTTTTTGTATTGATCAAAAACAAATGAAGCACCTTCATATAAACGCACGTCCAATGTAACAGCAGGATTGGTACTGCCAAGCTGTTTAATTTCCTTCATCAAAGGAGCAATATTTGCAGAACCGGTTCCTTCTTTATCGATTAAATTCCGAAGCACCTTGATCTTATCAAGCAATTGTTGATTTCCTGCTGCATCTGTTTCCATCTTTGTGATGAGCGCATCCATTTTCAGGCGGTAAGGCTCTTCACGGTCTGCTTCAATTTGTAGATCATTGGAAACACGGTTAGAAACCATTTTAGTCTGATCAGGCTGACTTGTATTTGTGCGCTGGCTTACAGGAGTGTTACCCCACGTGTCGGCAGAATACATTCCGGATACGTCGAATGTATCAATGATAAAATCTCCCCTGCCATCAAGAACGCGGGTGGAGTCGGGAACGTAAAACTCACGCGCACGATCAAACCACAATCCCCGGACAGCACTTCCTGCTTCGCGAATTTTTAAAATAGTTGTCGCGGCATCCGTAGCTGTCACACCTTTTGCTGCAAGCGAATAAATTTCATTATTGTTTAAAGATAAATTATCGGCAATCAATTGGTAAACCTCGTTAACCCTGTTAGCAATAATTTTTTCTTGATCCATCGCATCTACCTCCGCAGCCGAAGGAATAGCGTTCGTCCTTGTTGCCGTAGTTGAAGAAACAATATTTTCGAAAGTCGCTCTTGGTGTATTACCAACGTTAAGACCCGTAAATAAATTATCAAATGAATCTGCTGTTTTGCTGTCAGAAGGCTTTGTAGAAAGCAGCTGATTTATTTCTTCAGATAATTTTTTGAACTCTTCGTGCTTTACCGCTTTTTCATCATCAGCATAAGTTTGTACCGGTGCCTGTAGCGTGGCAAGAAGGTTTTTGCCTTCTTCATAAAACAGCCTTATGCTTTCCGGATTAGTTTCAGACAAATGAAAACGGCCGCGGTACGATCTGATAAATGCTTTCTCTTCTAACGCCATAATATCAGTCATGCCATCCGCTTCCGGCAGAAGAGCTTCACCTTTAAGATCATTGCTTAAATAATCAACACCTGCTATTTCAGTTTCATTTACAGCTTTTTTAAGATCAGCAATAATTACCCGCAGCAATTCGGAAACATCACTGCTGACTTGTACATCAGCACGCGACTCCATTGCTTCTAATTGTTTAACGACAATGTCACGCGTTGCCAGGTCCGGCGTTTTTTTCAAGGGCATCAAAATAACTTCAATCTCTTCAATCAGCCGCAGATCAGCATAGATTCGCTGTATAGGAGTAATATAATTTGAAGTTGGTGTTCCTTGTACATCCCCTCGGTAATGTTCCCATTCATTAACGCCTTTCTTCGTATCTTCAAGAAGCTCGTCAATCATTGGATCGGGAAAATCATCACCCTGTCTTCTGTCGAGACGATATTCATATTTATGAACTTCTTTAAGTCCTA
>JBKJMR010000667.1:0-8526 GCA_046596275.1 Bacteroidia bacterium
ATAAAATTCATTACCAGCTGATGCGAATTACACAACTTTTTTTCGCGGATGGAAATCCCGGTGGTGTGAAAGTCGCTCTTGAAGCACAAAAGCTGATCAAAGCAAATCTTCGCCTGCCACTTTATCCTGTGAATGAAGAAGTCAGGAAAGCGATTATTGCAGAGACAAAAAAAATCAAGATTTGAAAATTCGAAATTCGAAATTCGAAAATTCAAGATTCGAAATTCAAGATTCGAAATTCAACATTCAAGATTCAATAATTGCCATTCAAACCACCCATCACCATTTTTTTAATCATTAGGCAGGTTTCGCAAACCTGCCTAATGAATTCTTTTATTTTAAATTCCGCCTGCGCGAACTTTTTTCCCGCTCTTCATTCCACCGGAATAAATTACACCCATTTCAAATCCACCACGCACACCGCCATATTTCTTCAAATCGCTTGTTACAATGTCATAAGAAATACGGAATTGATTCGGTCCTTGTTTCATCCCGAGCTGGAACACCATTGCATCTTTGTGACGGTAATTTGCGCCCGCTAAAAGTTCATATGGCGAATCTTGTACCGCATAACCAACAAGCACACCTGCATTAATTTCCTGCGCACCACGCTGGTACATGTAAAGAATGTTTGGCGTGATCGTTACGTAATCGCTTGCATGGATTTCACAATTCAGAATTCCGTTGAAACGCATTGGCAAACGGCTTTGCTGTCCGGTGAAAGATTCATTTGGCGTTGTAAGGTGATAGATCGAAAAACCTGCAGAAGGATCGAAGCGGCGATTCGGATCAATGTATTTGTAATGGATACCGACGTTCGCATCAAACTTCACAATACTCAGATCTGGAAAATCTTCTCCGTTCGACTGATTCGGATCAAGACCATCTGTGGTGGTGTATTGATTTTCAAAAAGAAGATAACCGTATGAAAATTTCTTTTGGAAAATTCCCATTTGCAAACCTGCAGAAAGAAAATGCTTTTTGCTGTTCTCGCTCGTGATGCGATATGCGCCCGATAATAAAAACTGGAACGTCGCAAAGTTGGATGTTCCTGCAATATGATCCATCATAAGCAAACCAACACCGTAACGTTTCAGCGCCATATCATAACCCACGCCGATAGAAGAGTAGGGTTTTCCCTGGAGCTTCTGCCATTGTGAGCGGTAAATTCCGTTGAAGCGATATTTGGTATCGTTCTTTCCGAAGTACACACCTGTTTCTGCAGGATTATAATACAACGGGAGCATATCATATTGTGACATGTGAAAATCCTGCGCCAGCATTTTTTCCATTGGCACAAACAGGAAAGCTACAATAGCTATTTTCAGCATCACAGAAGAATTGATTTTGCGTTTCATATCTTTTCTTTTCTGTTAATTAACGAATGAGTGTAACGTTACCTGATAATTTCACATACCTGCCGGCGATGGTTGTGCCGGTTGCGGTGTACACATAAATTCCACCAGGCTGAGGTTTTCCTTTGTATGTTCCATCCCAACCCGAATTCGGATCAGTTGTGTGGAAGATCAGGTTGCCCCATTCATTGTAAATGCTGAAATCAACTTCACTGAATGGTCCGCCCAGGACGTGCAAGACATCATTGTTCGCATCTCCGTTCGGAGTAAATCCTGTTGGAATCGCAACCGGTGTAGTGAGCGTTTCATCTGCATCCACATTTGAAGTTGTTGTATCGCTGCATCCGCCTGCGCTTGTTACGATAAGCGTAACAGGATATGTTCCTTCGTTTCCATATGTGTGAGAAGGATTCTGAACAGTTGTTGTTCCACCGTCACCGAAGTCCCAATACCACTGTGATGCGCCTGTTGACTGATCTGTGAAATCAACATTGAGCGTATCGCCGGAGAAGAAGCTGAATGCTGCAATCGGAAGTGGCTCAACGGTGATGATCATTGTATCAGGCACTGCAGGACAAAGTGTATTGTTTGTGGATGTGAGTATCAGCATCACTGAACCGGCAATTACATCTGCGCTGCTTAATGAATAGGTAGCACTCAGCGTTGCAGCGTTCGGTGAGAAAGTTCCGCTTCCGTCTGTGGTCCACAAACCTGTTGTTGTTGACCCGGTAACTGTTCCGTTCAGCAACACATCATTCAGATCTCCGCAAACAACACGGTCAGGACCTGCGCTTACAATCGGCATTGGAATAATTGTGATCACCATTGTGTCTGTTCGTGCAGCACAAATTCCATTTCCTGTTGAAGTAAGAACAACCTGTATCGTTCCTGCAACAAGATCAGCTGGCGATGGAGTGTATGTTGCATTCAACGCTGTATTTGTTGGCGTGAATGTTCCGGTTCCAAGCGTCGACCAGACTCCTGTTGATGATCCACCGCTTACGTTTCCGTTCATAGTAACAGAAGCTCCCTGTGCACATGTGCTTTGATCTACACCAGCGTTTACAATAGCAGGTTCTGTAATTGTCACCAGCATTGTATCCGACGTCGGCGAACATGATCCTGTATTCGTAGAGGTGAGAACGAGCATTACACTTCCTGCGAATGAATCGTTAGCGCTTGGAGTGTAAGTTCCGTTGAGTGTTGAAGTGCTCGGTGAGAATGTTCCTGATCCTAAAGTGCTCCATGTTCCTGTTGTAGAAGCACCGCTTACGTTTCCTCCTAAAGGAACGCTAAGGTTATCCGAGCAAATTGTTACGTTTCCACCAGCGCTTACAACCGAAGTCGGCGCGATGATATAAACAACTGTATCCAATCCCGGGAAACAAGAACCGTGATCTGTTGTGGCAAGGAAGAACGTTACCATTCCATTCGTTACATCTGCGGCCGAGAACGTATAGATCGCATTCAGTGTAGAATCATTCGGTGAGAATGTTCCTGTACCTGGTGTGGTCCAGACTCCTTGTGTTGCACCACCACTTACAAATCCGTTAAGTGTTACATCCGGAGTTGAAGAACAAACCGATTGATCATATCCTGCAAACGCATATGCGCTTGGTCCGAAAGTGACAACCATTGTATCATGCTCTACAGGACAAACACCGTTGTTGGTAGAAGTAAGAACTAACGTAATGCTTCCTGCGGTTGTATCTGCAGTGCTGAAAGTATACAATGCATTCAACGCACTGTCATTCGGAGTAAACACACCTGAGCCGAGCGTTGACCAAACTCCTGTTGTAGAACCGTTGGCAACAATTCCCTGCATTTGTGTGAATGTTGCGCTGATACAAACCGATTGATCAGGTCCGGCGCTTACAACAATACCGGGAGAGAATGTAAATGAAACAGTATCTGATTCAGAATTACAGTTTCCGTTTCCGGTGGAAGTTAAGGTCAGCAATACATATCCTGCTGCTTGTTCTGCTGCATCAGGAGTATACGTTGCATTCATTGTTGTATTGTTCGGTGAATAAGTTCCACCACCACCAGTCCAGATTCCGCCGGTTGCATTGGTAACGCTTCCGTTTAAAATAATGTTCGGATTCGCACCGCAGGTTGACTGTGATGTTCCTGCATCAACTACAGGAGCAGGAGTGAAGATCACGTTGAGGAAATCGATTGCAAGGTTGCAGCTGTTGGTTGCAGTCAGTACAATGCTCACACTTCCTGAAATAAGATCAGCAGCGCTTGGAATGTAAGTCGCATTCATGGCAGTATCATTCGGTGAGAATACGCCTGAACCTGTTGTGCTCCACTGACCTTGTGTTGCTCCTCCGCCTAATGATCCGGAAAGAATAACGTTCGGATTATTACCGCAGATGATTTGATCCGGTCCTGCATTTGCTGTTCCGTTCGGATAAATATTCAGCAGCATGGTATCAGTTACAGGAACACATGAACCGTTATTTGTTGAAGTGAGGAACAACATAATATTCTGCGCTGCGATATCTGCTGCGCTTGGATTGTATGTTCCGTTAAGCGTTGTATTGTTCGGAGAGAATGTTCCTGTTCCGCTGGTGGTCCAGATACCGGTAGTTGAACCGCCGCTAACGTTTCCATTCAATGTAACTGTAGGAACCGAAGCACAAATTGTCTGATCAACTCCTGCGTCTGAAATCGGTGCAGGTGTGATCGTGATCGTAACGCTGTCAACTGCAAGATTACAGCTGTTGGCAGTTAAGAAAACAGTAACACTTCCGTTTGCAATATCAAACTGGCTCGGAACGTAGGTCGCATTCAGCGTGGTATTATTCGGAGTGAAAATTCCGTTACCCATTGTTCCCCATGTGCCGGTAGTTGCACCACCGCCCACTGTTCCGTTCAATGATACAGCTGCGTTATTACCGCAAACCGTTGCATTGTTTCCTGCATTCGAAGTTCCTGCAGGAAGAATGAAAATTGTAAGCTGATCGGTAACCGGTGTACATGCGCCGTTTCCTGTGGAGGTTAATGTGATCAACACACTTCCTGCTGCAGAATCTGCTGCGCTGCACTGGTAAGTTGCATTAAGATTGGTATTGTTCGGCACAAATATTCCTGTTCCGTTTGTTGTCCATGCGCCAGTATTTGTCGGTCCGGAAACGCTTCCGCTCAATCCGACATTCAGCGCATTAACGCAGGTGGTAATATCAGCTCCTGCATTTACAACCGGCGCAGTGGTAATAGTGATCAGCACGCTGTCTGTTACTGCGATACAGTTTCCGTTACCGGTTGTAGTCAGATACAACATCGCACTTCCTGCAGTGATTTCTGCAGCTGAAGGTGTGTATGTTGCGCCCATGATCGTATTGTTCGGTGCATAAGAACCAAGTCCACCCGACCAGATTGCACCGGAAGCGACAGTGAATGATCCGTTAAGAACAACGTTTGGATTATTTGCACAAGATGTTAATGCTGTTCCTGCATCTACTGTAGGAGAAGGCGTGTAGATAATTGTGATCTGGTCCGTTGCCGGCAGACAAGCGCCATTTCCTGTTGTAGTGAGTGTGAGTGTTACAAACCCTGCAGCAACTTCTCCTGCTGTTGGTGTGTAAGTTGCATTCAACGCATTCGCGGATGGTGTAAATAATCCAAGTCCGCCTGACCATTGTCCGCCGGCGCAGAAATTTACAAATCCATTCAGACTTACTGTCGAGTTATTTCCGCAAACTGTTTGATCAGGTCCTGCGCTTGCCACAGGTGCCGGTGCGTATGAAATAGTAACCTGGTCTGTAACTGCAGCGCATGATCCGTTTCCTGTGGAGGTTAAAGTAAGTGTTACTGTACCTGCAGAAATTTCAGCTGCGTTCGGTGTGTAAGTTGCGTTTAGTGTTGTGCTGTTCGGGAAGAATGTTCCGCCACCACCTGACCATGCGCCACCGCCTGCATTGAACACTTGTCCGTTAAGCGCTTCCGTTGCGTTATTCGCACACGAAACAATATTTGTTCCTGCATTCACAGTAGGTGAAGTAGTAATGGTGATAAGTACATTATCACTTACCGCAGTACAAGTTCCGTTACCTGTTGAAGTTAATGTAAGCGTTACACTTCCTGCTGTAATTTCTGCTGCAGTTGGTGTGTACGTTGCGTTCATCGTCGTATTGTTCGGCGAAAATGTTCCTGCGCCGCCTGTCCACGCTGCACCACCCGAAACGGTGAATGATCCGTTCAATGTTGCCGCTGCATTATTCGCGCAAACAATAAGATCCGTTCCTGCATTTACTGTCGGAGCCGGAGTAAAGAAAATGGTCATCTGATCAGTTACTGAAGAACAAGTTCCGTTGCCGGTTGTTGTTAAGGTAAGCGTAATGCTTCCGCCTGCAACTTCTGCTGCTGTCGGATTATAGGTTGCTGTAAGTGTGTTATTGTTCGGTGCAAATGTTCCGAGTCCACCCGACCATTGACCGCCTGTTGCAACTGTAACGCTTCCTGCTAATGTTGTAGCAGCGTTGTTTGCACATTTGGTTTGATCAGTTCCTGCGTTTGCTGTCGGAGGTGCCGAGAAGAAAATTGTCACCTGGTCAGTTACTGCGTTACAGGTTCCGTTTGAAGTTGTAGTTAAAGTCAACGTCACACTTCCGGCGGAAATTTCTCCTGCTGTAGGCGTATAAACTGCATTAAGCGCAGCTGATGAAGGCGTAAATGTTCCTGCACCGCCCGTCCATTGTCCGCCACCGGCAACAGTTACAGCTCCTGCTAAAGTTGTTGTTGCATTGTTTCCGCATTTTGTTTGGTCCGGACCTGCACTTACAGTTGGAGAAGGTGTAATGGTGATGATCACCTGGTCTGTTACAGCGCTGCAGCCGCCGTTTCCTGTTGTTGTTAATGTAAGCGTTACTGTTCCTGCTGTTCTTTCAGCAAGTGTCGGCGCGTACGTTGCATTCATCGTTGTATTGTTCGGTGTAAATGTTCCTGCACCACCCGACCATGCTGCGCCGCCTGCTACTGTGAATGCACCGTTCAATGTTACAACTGAATTATTCGAACAAACCGTTTGATCAATACCTGCGTTTGCTGTTGGTGCAACGGTAAAGAAAATCGTCATCTGATCGGTTACAGCAGTACATGTACCGTTTCCTGTTGTTGTTAATGTAAGGGTAATGCTTCCTCCTGCAATTTCAGATGCAGTAGGTGTGTAGGTTGCGGTAAGCGAATTGTTGCTCGGTGTAAATGTTCCGAGTCCGCCTGTCCACTGACCACCTGTTGCAACTGTAACGCTTCCTGCTAAAGTTGTTGCTGCATTGTTTGCGCACTTTGTCTGGTCAGGTCCTGCACTTACTGTTGGAGGTGCAGAGAAGAAAATTGTCATTTGATCTGTTACAGCATTGCACGTTCCGTTTCCTGTTGTGGTTAATGTAAGTGTGACGCTGCCTGCTGTAATTTCTGCTGCTGTCGGAGTATAAACGGCATTCAGCGCAGATGTATTCGGAGAGAATGTTCCTGCACCGCCCGTCCATTGTCCGCCGGTTGCAACAGTTACACTTCCTGCCAAAGTTGTTGCAGCATTGTTACCGCATTTGGTTTGATCCGGTCCGGCGTTTACTGTTGGTGATGGTGTGATCGTGATTAATATTTGATCACTCACAGCAGTACAAGTTCCGTTTCCTGTTGTCGTTAATGTCAACGTCACAGATCCTGCAGTTCTTTCAGCTGCTGTAGGAGCATATGTCGCATTCATCGTGGTGTTGTTCGGTGTAAATGTTCCTGCCCCACCCGACCATGCTGCTCCTGTAGAAGTAGTGAATGATCCGCTTAATGTTGCAACAGAATTATTCGAACAAACTGTTTGGTTTGGTCCTGCATTTACTGTTGGCGCCGGAGTAAAGAAGATTGTAACCTGGTCCGTTGCCGAATTACAGGTTCCGTTGCCTGTTGTAGTTAATGTCAATACCATCGAACCACCTGCAATTTCTGCTGCGGTTGGCGTGTACGTTGCACCAAGTGTTGTGCTTGATGGTGAAAACGTTCCGAGTCCGCCTGTCCATTGTCCGCCTGTTGCGATTGTAACGCCACCTGCTAAAGTTGTGGTTGCATTGTTCGCACACTTAGTTTGATCCGGACCTGCATTTGCAGTTGGAGGTGAGGTGAAGAAAATTGTCATCTGGTCGGTCACCTGGTTACATGTTCCGTTGCCGGTTGATGTAAGTGTGAGTGTGACGTTACCTGCAGTGATTTCTGGAGCAGATGGTGTGTAAATTGCATTCAAAGCAGTCGCATTCGGATTGAAGCTTCCGCCACCGCCTGTCCAAACGCCACCAGTTGCAATTGTAACGTTACCGGCTAATGTGGTAGCGGCATTATTACCGCATTTTGTTTGATCCGATCCTGCGTTGACAACAGGGCTTGGTGTAAATGTGATAAGCACGTTATCAGATACAGCATTACAAATTCCATTTCCTGTTGTGGTAAGAACAAGCAGAACACTTCCTGCGGTAAGTTCACCTGCAGTTGGTGTATAAACAGGATTCAATACGTTATTAGAAGGAGCATACGTTCCCGCACCACCTGTCCACACGCCACCTGTTGCAACTGTAACAGCACCATTCAAAGAGGTATTTGCATTATTTCTGCACTTCGTTTGATCGGGACCTGCGTTTGCTGTTGGTGCAGGTGTGATGGTTAACGTCATCGGATCGGCAACAGGATTACATGCGCCGGTAGAAGTTAATGTAAGAATGACGGAACCGACGGCCGCATCTCCGGCACTCGGGGTGTAGACGGCATTGAGTGTGGTATTACTTGGAGAGAAAGTTCCTGTTCCGTTGCTGCTCCAGATTCCTGTTGTTGTTCCACCGGAAATTACTCCGGCCAGCGTTGCGGTTCTGTTCGCACAAATGGTTTGATTGACGCCGGCATTGACAGTGATAGGTGCAACGAATTCCGAAAAATAACCATACTTGCAACCGCTCGAAGCGCCACCGTTAACAACACCCAATGCGAATACATCAGCAGAGTTGGTAACGATAAAAGTGGAATCGACAGGCACCTGCGTGGTGTTGTACTGAATTCGTGCAGCCATCCAGATTCCCGATGTACCGGGAACAGCTACGATCAATCCCGCCTCCTTCGTAACTGTTCCCGGTACATCGGGAATCTGGATGGCTGCACGAATTCAGTACAACACCACGCAGGT
>JBKJMR010000337.1:0-3154 GCA_046596275.1 Bacteroidia bacterium
GATCGTATAACGCGATCCACGCATTCCGATTGCGGCTTTCCAGTTTCCGATTTGGAATGAATAAGCATAACGCATGCTGAATGCATTCATTTTTATTTCCGGTGTTTTCATTTGTGAATACGAAAGATCCCACGGACCATGAATGAGATTGTCTGCATCATTCCCGAATGCATAATTGAATCCCGAATTATTTTTAGCGCCCGGAATAAAACTTGACCCGGCCGACATAAACGAAGAGCCGACACAATATGGACAAAGTGCGGCGGGATTATAAAAGGAGCGCTGATTAAGTGCGAGACCGAAATGCGGATTATTGCAGGCGAAAATGTAGCTTGTGAAAAGCGTAAGGGTTATAGAGAAAATTACTTTCATGAGATTTAATTTCCTGTATAACCATGCATACAGAAATAGATACAAATGCGGACCGGATAAAAAATAGTTCGGGCACAATAATTCAGTTAAATTTGAAATTCAAATCACCGTATGAAAACAAATTTTGATGTTGCAATTATCGGTGGTGGTCCGGGTGGATCTTCAGCGGCAACTTATCTTTCCCAGTTCGGATACAATGTTGTTTTATTTGAAAAAGCAAAGTTTCCACGCGACCATGTTGGCGAATCACTTATTCCATATTGTTATTACAAGATGAAGGAAATGGGTGTGCTGGATGAAGTGCTCACTTTTGCTACGAAAAAGCCGGGTGTTCATTTTGTTGATCGCGATAATTCACGTCAATCGGTTTGGTGTTTTGATAAAGTGATTGACGATGGTGCGCAAATGTCGTTTCATACATTACGTGCGCCTTTTGATAAAGCATTATTGGATAATTCAAAAAAATGCGGCGCGACTGTGTTTGAAGAATGTTTGGTTAAAGAAGCAGATCTTTCGAATCCGGAAAGCGTAACGATGCGTGTAGCAGATAAATCGGGAGCAGAAACAAATTATACTGCACGTTTTTTAATTGATGCAAGCGGACAAGGTGCTTTTCTTGCACGAAAGCTGGATGATAAAAAGCCGTATGAAGGACTAGACCGTGTTGCATTTTTTTCGCACTGGCTGGAAACAAATTATGATGACGCTTTAGCAGGCGGATTAATTAAGATCGTTTATCTCGGCGGAGAAAAAAAAGGCTGGCTCTGGGTAATTCCTGTAGGAAGAAATCATTTAAGCATTGGCGTTACGCTGAATAATTCATATGTAAAAGAGCAAAAGAAAAAATTCACCGGAAGTGATTGGAAAGAACAGCTGTATAAGCAAGAGCTGCGTGAAGCGGTGAATTTAATTCCTGTTTTGAAAAATGCAAAGCTGGAGCATGATGTGCTCGTTTTAGGGGATTATTCTTATTCGGTAGAAAAGAAATACGGACCTAACTATGCAATGATCGGTGATGCAGGCGCATTTCTTGATCCGATTTTTTCGAGTGGAATTTATGTTGCAATGGAAACGGCGCATCGTGTAAGCAAATCGCTTGACATAAAATTCCGTGAAGGAAATGAAGCTGCTCAAAAAGCTTTTGAAAAACATTTCATTGATATCAACGGAGGATACGCGCTGATTGAAAAATTTGTTCGCTTGTTTTACGATCCGGAATTATTAAACTTTTCTCATTTAGGAACAGAAGATGATGGTTATAAAAAATTTCTCGATGCTTATGAAGTATTTCACTATTTGTTAGCCGGTGATTTTTTTACCGATTACAAAAAATACTCCGACTTCATCGATGATCTGAATAAAGAAAGAACCTTTAATCATTTTATCAATTACGTAAAATCCCGCGCAAAAGAATTTCCGAATTCTGATTTCTGCAGATATACGTTTGAAGAAGTTTATGGTCATCTTCCGCTTGGAGAGCAGGTAGGACCGGGATTGCTTGAAATGATTAAATAACGATAACGATTTGGTGAATCTTTAGTTAAATTCAGTCACCAAACTTACCGTGGGCATGCTGAAGCATTTCTCATTATCAATTATCAAGTTATCAGATTACCAAGTTATCAAATGAGCGCAGGCGCTTTGCGTGTGAGGCTATATTGTAATCTGTTCCACTTCCCATTTCATCAATGGAAGCTCTTCACCAAACTCACAAGGTCCATCTTCAATTCTTAAAGGACTTGGTTCAATTAATTCTGTTTTATAAAAAAGCGCACCTGAAGAACAGAAATATTCCCACGTGCCTGTTTTTTTTCCATCCAGGTATTGACCGCGTACTTTAATTGTTCCATCGTCATAATACATTGCATAACTACCGGTCAATCCACCTTCATGTCCGTAAATAATTCGCGTACGTAATTTTCCGTTCGGGTAATATTCAACAAGCGAATCAGCAGGAGAAATGGTGTATGTAATTTCCTTGTATGCCCCAACGGATATTCCTCTTTTTACACCGCTCTTTGGCTTCTTCGCAATCTTTTGTGTTTTGACCCTGTAGCGTGTCATTCCTTTCAATTTTCCATCCTCGTAAAAATATCGCCAAACGCCAGCACGCATATTTTTAAAATAATTCCCTTTCCACGACATTTTACCGGATTCAAAATAGGTCATCCAGATATTTGATTTGAAACCTTTATCAAAATATCCTTCTTCTGATTTTTTTCCGTTTGGATAATAACGGATCCACTTTTCATCGCGCTTTCCATTTTTATAATAGCCCGATGCTTTTACTTTTCCACCCGGATAAAATTCCCAATAACGTCCATTGAATTTTTCAGTATTCTTTTTTTTATTTATAATTTTTCGCTGAATCCATGTTGTACCTGTATCGCTGCTTTTAGCTACGAGATGACATTTGATTCCATTAATTACAGAATCGCGTTGTGCGAAAAGCGAAGAGGAAATAAATAAGCAGGCAAATAAAAACGTACGCATAAGAATGTTGAATGTTGTTAATTCACTTTAACCATTAATCATAATCTGATGTGCAAAGATATGCTGACAAGCATCAACTAATACAACATCGTGCTCTCTCCTTATTATAACCATCAATATACTGCCGCACGTAAACCTGAACCATCAACATTACCATACGCGTAATCTCCGCCATCATCATTACCATATACGTGATTTAGTAATCTGGTAATCTGGTAACTGGGAAATTGATAAATGGTTGATTAGCACTACTTGTATTTATCATTGTTCATTCTGCTGGTTTTTCGAC
>JBKJMR010000428.1:0-3323 GCA_046596275.1 Bacteroidia bacterium
AAGCCAATTACCAACATAATCTCATCAGAATGGCTTATCAAAACGAATGAAAAAAAATCGAAGTTGAATGCAATGAACATTCAAGCATATGTTCCGATAGAAGATGGTGATGCAGTAATAATCAAAGCAAATAATAAACTTAAAAGGAAGTTTATAAGTTTAAATGTTTTTGTAGAGAGAAAACGAATTCCATCTAAGCCATTAGATGGAGATATTAATGTGTTTATTGCTCATGGAAGCTCAGACATTTCTGATCAAAATTTTTTCAATACAAATGATCATATTAAAATCGTAAATACAGATATAGTAATTGGAAATGGCTTGATTGCTATCTTATTTATATGTAATGCAGGAAAGCAAAGTTTTTCCACTTTTGGTCACATTTCACCCTCTTTTGTTCGTGAATTTCTGAAGAAAGGTTACGAATCAGTTGTTGCCCCGCTCTGGCCACTTGATGTAAACGTTGCCATAAAATGGCTTCCTGCTTTTTTAGAAAAGATTCTATCCGATTTTACTGTTTCAGAAGCATTTCATTATGCAAATAGCGAAGTATATAAATCAGAAAAAGATCCAGTCAATTGGGCCTGTTTGCATTTATATGGAAATCCAAATTTGAAACACTATAATAACAAAACGGCGACTCAATATTGAATCGCCGTTTGGCTATATGAATAATATTTAGTGACTCACCACCACTTTCTCTACAATCGTACGATCGCCGAAAGTTAGCTGGTAGAAATAAACGCCATCAGGCAATGCGCTTACGTCAACGGTCCATGAATTGAAGCCCATTGATTGTTCGCCCTGGAATGTTTGGATTTCTCTTCCGAGCATATCACGTAATGCAATTGTTACTCTTCCGTTTTCAGGAAGATTGTATTGCAGCATGGAAGATGTTCCGGCAGGATTCGGATAAACTACCATGTTCAATCCATCTGCCGATGCAACTTCAGGAACGCTCAGAATACATGGCGGCAATTGATTGAAGCACACGTCATCAATCGCCCAGCCTTCTGATTCGATTCCACTGTCGGCACCGAAACGGAAACGGAAAATTACCTGGCCGGCTTGCGAGAAACGAATATCATGTTGCTGCAATACCCAGCCATTTGATGTTCCTCCGAAGTTCGGCTGCCATCCTGCACCTAATCCTGTTGCTGTTGCACCATTGTACCAATTCGGTTCAAGCGGAAGACCAAGCTGTACCCATGTGTATCCCATATCGAAGGAATATTCCACTACTCCACCGTCCTTATTTACTTCGGTCATGTAATTATTCCAGAATTCGAGGTGATAACAGCTTATAGTATCAACAGTAAATACAGGAAGGAAAATTGCAGCGCTGTCATTCCTGATATAATTCTGTACGAGACCTGTCATCCAGCAACCTGTTCCGCCGTGTGCAGAAGTAATGATGTTCTTTCCAGGATCTCCCTGCATAAAATCAGAATTCGAATTTGTGAAACGTAATGCATTCATCGTTGTCAACGGAGGAATTCCATTCCCGCTTTCGAAATTATTGCAGTACGGATAAGTTGCGAATGTATCCATCACCGAAACAACCCATGTTGTTGTATCATTCGGATGATTGGTATCATTCAATCCGTTTGGAACGCCTGACCAGACTTTTACAGTGTGTAATCCGGGTGTAGCGCTTGTCCATGGCAATGAGAACGTGTGATTCTGAGAAGCACCAGGGGCAAGAGCAGGACTGAACGTTAGCGGATCTGTTACGACAACAGTATTATCAATTTTCAAAGTCAGATCAACTGCTGTCAAAGGAACAGTACCGGAATTTTTAATCACGATCTTAACGTTGTTCGAACCCGGCATCGGAAGCGGTGATGTATTTCCGAATGTGATGGTTTGTGTGGACGCATCGATCGGTACATACAATTCGAAATCATCAATCGCCCATCCATCAACTGCATTAAATACCCATGCGTTTGAAGTAAAAACAAAACGGAACTGCACCGGTGTCGGGAAATTATTAAACATGGCAAGATTATATTTCGATTGGAAATATCCGCCACCATTTCCACTCCAGCCGGGAAGGTTAGAGGATGATAACCATGATTGATTGTACCAGCTTGTTCCGAGCGGATCGAACTGAACTCCGAGAACGATCCAGTTAATTCCCCCGTCAGTACTGTATTCTACTCGTCCGCCATCATCCCAATTATCGGTGCTGTACCACTGCCAGAAACGCAGCTCAACATTTGAAATGTTCGAGAAATCGAAGAATGGTGAATATAAAAATTCATTCGCACCATTTGCATACGGACCATTGAGACCGATTTCCCATGCGTTCGCACCGCTGTGTGTTCCTGTGATCAATGGAGCTTGTGGATTTCCAAGTTCCCAGGTTGGTGATGTTGTACCTACTGCTGCAAAGTTCTGCGGACCATCAAAATTATCTGACCACGGAACAGTAACAACCGGCATTCCGAAGCTTGTTTTACAAACTGAATCGTTGAATGTATTTGTATCCGCTGAGAGCTGCGTCCATGAACAGATATTGTAAGCACCATTTGGCGAGTTGAATGTAGCAGTGAAAGTATACGTTGTTGATGCATTCGGAAGAAGTGTTCCTGTCCATGTTTCAACAACAGGTGGATTTACTCCAACCTGGTAAGCAACAGGAATAGAAGAAAGCGTATCGGTACCATAGTTGCGGATAGCTACTGTAACTGTTGTAGTTGTATTCGCCATAGACTGCGCTTGCGGCTGGGCAATTACCGTAACGCCGGCGTCGATGCTGTCAGGGCGATAAATAAAAATATTGTCTAGGAAAATTCCAGTTCCTGTTGATGCGAGATCATACGCAACTTTTGATTCAAAATCAATGATCAGGTAAGGCGAAGGCAGGAATGAAGTGAGCATGTAACGATAGGAATCGTATGCTGATGAAACGTTGTTCGGCTGCAAATGAGGAGTGATCATTGTTCCGTTCACTTTTACGCGGAAGTTCGTGTACTCATTCGCCCACATATACATCAGCTTAGCATCAAATTCAAGAACAAGCGAATTATGGCCGGTTGTATTAACGATCAACCTTGCCTGTGCGCGCTGCTGATCAGAACGTGCCGGATCCCAGATGTAAAATGGGGAAGACGGGATTGTATCTGAACCAAAATCAAAATCCAACGAGCTTATTGCATCGAAAGCAAGTCCGTTCGGACTGTTATTTCCTGCAGAAGCCGAAAGCAACACCTGACCTTGTGATGTATTTGTCAAACAGAAATCTGTAAGACTGGCAGGACCGCTTTCAAAGTCAGTTACATATGGAACATTGACACAGGCTTCACTGCTGTAAGTAGCAG
>JBKJMR010000655.1:0-3290 GCA_046596275.1 Bacteroidia bacterium
ATAATAATTCCGAAATATAAATTTTAAACGGGCTCTTAAGCTAATATGACAACAATCAAACTATTTCTCCTCGCTTTTTCACTTACATTTTTTGCTTTCAGTTTATCCGCCCAAACAAATGTCAATTACACTGACATAGATCCGCTGATCAGTAAAAACTCCATGTCTGATGCGTTAACTGCATTGTCAAACCTGAAAGTAAATCACAAAAATGACACTGCTGATCCTGGCTACTGGATTCGATTTTCGCAAGCATCTTATACTTGCTTCCGTTACCAGGATGCCGTAAACGGAATTAATAAAGCAGTCAGGCTCGGTCCCGCCAACGCAGAATGTTATTTTGAAAAAGGAATGCTCTACAATAAAATGGGCGTTATCGACACAGCTAAAAACGCATTCGACAAAGCAATTAAAATTGCACCAGCCGGTAAATATTATTACTGGAGAGGAATCATTCACCAGCAATTAAAAAACAATATAAATGCTGAAAGTGATTACCGGAATGCGATCGCAATGAATTTCGAAAGCGCAGAGCTGTATACAAACCTCGGCATTTTATTTTCAGACCAGGAAAAATATCCGGAAGCTGTAGCGTATGCAACAAAAGCATTAACACTAAACAAAAATTATGCGCCGGCATATGTCACAAGAGAAAAAGCATATGTCTGCATGATGAATATAGATTCTGCCTGCGCCGATATGAAAAGTGCAACTGCCTTGCGTTACCGGAATGTATTTTTTATTCCTGATTCAATTTGCAATGGTTCGGAAGCAAAAAAGCTTGAATTCGCAGCCGAAGTTTTAATCAGCAGTTTGAAATACAAACAAAGTATTGTCGCCTACTCCGGGCTGATCGATAAGAAAATATACAGATCAGATTATTTTCTGAATCGCGGTTATGCTTATTACCAGCTGAAAGAATATGCAAATGCCGAAAAAGATTATTTAATGGCATTAACGCTTCCCAACCCGGCAAAGGATCTGATCTATGATAATTTAAGCTTGTTGTATTTTGACCAGGATTTGTTTTTACAGTCGATTGAATATTCGACCAAACGAATTGAATTAAATCCGCGTAATCCTGTTCCGTACATCGATCGCGGACTTTGTTACCGGAAATTGAAAAGATATACCGAAGCAGAGGCTGATTTTAATACATCGCTTGAGATCAAACCGGATTTTCATCGTGCATTCGCTTATCGTGCATTCCTGTATTTAGAATTGGATCAATACGTAAAAGCAGCGGTGGATGCAGAGAAAGCAATTATTATTGATCCGAAATACGGCTACGGCTACCTCGTTTTAGCACAGGCAGAACAACGAATCGGCAAACCTGATTTTTGTAAAAGCTTTCACAACGCAAAAAAATACGGCGAACCGGATGCAGATATCGCGATAATGCAATATTGTAAATGAAAATTAATTGCCGGACTCAACCACCTGTGCCCGATTTCTGACCACTTCACAAACAAAATCTATTTTCTCCGGACTAACGACTCCCAACTCCAAACTCTTCCCTATATTTGAGCACATCCCCATCCAATCCCGATCAGGGAGGAGATGGGATTTTTTTTGAAAGCTTATGAAACTCCGAAACATTTTTCTCCTGCTCTGCTCCTGCACTATTTTAGCAATGACTTCCTGCGGCGGCAATGAATCAAAACCGAATTCAGATTCCCTCGCCGGGAAAGATTCTCTTGTATATATAAATAATCTCATCCGAAAAGATCCCGGCAATCTCGATCTCTACCTGAGAAGATCAAAAATTTACATGCAGAAAAAAGATTACGGCGCATCGATGATGGATGTAAATCGTATTCTTGCTATTGACAGCAATAAAGCAGAATATCTTATTGCAGCAGCCGATATTTATTTTTTCACAGGAAAAGTTTCCCGAACCAAACAATTGCTTGAACGCGCAGTAGAAGTAAATCCGGAAAATATAGATTGTCTGCTCCGTTTAGCACAGCTGCATCATTACCTTACCAATTACGATGAAGAAATTGCATTGCTGGATAAAGCATTACAAATAGATGTGCATAATGCGCAGGCTTATTTCATGAAAGGAATGCTATTCAAAGAAAAAGGCGATACTGTAAAAGCAATCTCCAGCATGCAAACTGCCGTTGAGCAGGATCCCGATCATTACAATGCATACATCCAGCTCGGACTGCTTAATGCTGCAAAGAAAAATCCATTGGCTGAAAGCTATTACCTCAATGCGATTAAAATAAATCCCGCGAGCCAGGAAGCAATGTATAATCTTGGCATGTTTTACCAGGAGACAAATAATTACAACGCTGCAATTGAAACTTACACGACTTTATTAAAAGCAAATCCACATCATTTCGATGCACATTTTAATCTTGGAATGATTCACACGATAAAGCTGGATGTGGTGGATGAAGGGCTTAAGAATTTTAACCTCGCCATTGAAGATGATCCGAAAGATCCGCGCGGATATTATGGCAGAGGCTTTTGCTTCGAGAAAAAAGGCGATGTGAACAATGCAATTGCAGATTATAAAATGGCATTGACCGTTGATCCGACGTATGAAATTGCTGCGCTTGCAATCAGTCGCCTGGAAAAATAAAGCCTGAGGTATTTCTTCCTGCTACTGATTCCATTCTAATTCACTCAAACGATTTATAATAGTGTCGCGTAAAAAAATAGCAATTATTGGTTCCGGACCTTCTGCATTAATAGCAGCTGATGTACTTGGTGAATCGTGCGAGGTTCACATTTTTGAAAAAGGTGAAGCACCCGCAAGAAAATTTCTCGTTGCAGGTAAAGGCGGATTTAATCTTACGAATAGTCTCACCGGTGATGCATTGCTGAATAAATTCACGCCCTCTTCTTTCTTCAAACCGATTTTAGCTGAATTTGATTCTGTCGATACCGGGAACTGGTTGCATGACCTTGGCATTCCGACCTACGAAGGAACCAGCGGAAGAATATTTCCCGAAAAAAATATCAAGCCGATAACTGTGCTGCAAAAGATCCGCGATAAATTGACCGGGAAACAAGTGCAGTTTCATTTCAATCATGAATTTGTTTCTTTCAATGAAGATCACCAGCCGGTTTTTATTCATAAAGGAGAAAAAATAACTGTTGAAGCGGATCATTATCTTTTTGCTTTAGGCGGTGCTTCATGGCCGGTTACAGGTTCTACAGGAAATTGGATCGCTGCGTTTGAAGCGATCGGAATTACTGTTTTGCCTTTTCAATCTTCCAACTGTGGCGTAAATGTAGATTGGCCTGCAGAGTTCAAAGAAAAGTTGCAGGGCATG
>JBKJMR010000695.1:0-2541 GCA_046596275.1 Bacteroidia bacterium
GAAGGTGCGCGTGCTTCAAATGAAAAAGTGAAGAAGACCGGTTTTGTATTTAAATACAATGAGCTGAAACCGGCGCTGGAAGATTTGTTGAAATAAAAGTGGGAACGAATTACGAATCAAAACGAATTTACCGAATGAGATTTTGGCTACTTTGTATTTCGTAAATTCGCCTTTATTCGTAATTCGTTCCCCCACTCTCTACCTAACGAGATTCACATGCCCGATCACCTTCATCTCTTCACCATTCACCACATTGATATATTCGATCTTCCACACATAAACATCTTCCTGGCATTTATTTCCTTTGTAACGTCCGTCCCAACCCTGATACGTATCGATCGTTTCAAACATCAAATTTCCCCAGCGGTCAAAAAGCATAAAATGATAGTCTTCCACGCCCATAATTGAAGGCATGAACAGATCATTTAATCCGTCGCCATTTGGTGTGAATGTATTCGGAATAAAAAAGCGATTTTCAGGAAGTACTTCTATTAAAATAGTGGCCGTATCCGAACATCCGAATTGATTGTAGACGATTTGCGTGATCAGGAAACTTCCGTAATTCCAATACGTATGTGTCGCGTTGCAATCGCTTGTGATATAAGAATCACCAAAATCCATCACGCACGAATCAGCATTCTGACTTTGATCTATTGTTCCGATAAACGGTGCGAAAATAGAAACGGAATGTGCCGTCACATCAAATCCTGCGGTTGGACTCGGGAAAACATTTACCATTCCTAAAACAGAAAAAGTATCAATGCCGATGCATCCGTTTGAAGTTGTAATGATCAAAGTCACATCATACGAACCGGTATCCGTATAGGTGTGGATCGGATCAGGTAGAATAGAAGTAAAACCGTCGCCGAAATCCCAGAGGTAAGAAATTTGTGTTCCGGCAATGGAGCTGTCCTGGAATTGCACTGTGTAAGGAACACATCCGTACAATGGTAATGCGGCAAAATTTGCTGTTGGTGTGGGATACACAATTACGGTATCGGTAAATGTTCCGGTGCAGCCATTTTCCACTACAGTTATAGTCACAAGATAATTGCCCGGCGCATTATAAGTGATGTTTTGCGGGTCCTGCACATTGCTCGTCGACGGAGTTGCATTAGCACCGAAATTCCAAATCACAGTTCCGGTGCCGGTGAATTGACCACCAGCCTGGAAATTAAAATTATTGCCAATAAAACATTGTCCCGCAGGTGCAGTAAAATTCGGTATGATGGACGGATAAATCTGAAACGTGGTTGTGCTTGTATCTGCACAAGCAGTACCGGGATTGCAATAAAGTGTGACAGTATAAGTGCCGGTATCGGAATACGTATACGTTGGTGAAAATAAATTTGAAGTATCCGATAACAAATTCAGTTCGCCAAAATCCCAGTGATAGGTCGTTGCGTTAAAGCTATTATTCAAAAACTGAACAGTGTTTCCCGCGCAAAAAACAGTTTGAGTTGGAATAGAGCTGATGGTAAGTAAAGGGCACGGCACCACGTTGAATTGAAAATCTCTTTTATTCACAGAGATCAAAACACCATTCCGATATTCGCTGCAACAAACACCAACGACCCATTGACCTGATAAATTCGGCGTGCCTGTGAGCAAGCCGGTTTGCGGATCTATGAACATGGCGGGATTGGAACTCATGGGGTACGTCCCCGAATACGGCGGATTAAAAGGCACAAATGCATAAGGCGGTCCTGCCGGCGGAACAGGTTGTGGTGCTGCTGCAGATGCACCGTCAAAGGGATCACACAGTTCATACACCAGTGAATCACCATCAGGTTCAGTAGCAGAGTGATCAAACACAAGCGGAGCACCCTGGCAAATGTAGATCGGCGGAAAATTATTGTAGCGCGGACTATTATTACAAACCGCCTGTGACGGATGCGGAATTACAATCAGGTAGGTTGATCCTACACCGCCCGGGTTCACGAGATTCAGAATGGAATTATTCCTGCAGCAGCGTTGGTAAGCAAGATATAATCCACCTGCAGGAATAGCGGGAAGCAATTTTATTTCCTGGTAAATGGCTTCTTCCACACAAACTCCTGTTGGCGGCGAATAACAAGGTGTGTTAATTGTTGGAGGAACGAGTGTTGATCCCGGGAAGATCATGGAAAGTGTATCAAGCAAATTTCCATTTGCATCAAAAACACCAACAGAAGCAGGGTTGTCATAGGGCGCAACACCGTTAATGCAATCGCGATAAACTTTTAATGTGATGCGATATAAATTACCGCCAAGACAATCGTAATAAATTTCACCGCCTACAATATGTGTGGCTTTTGCTCCTGTAGTGAACAGAAAACAAAGCAAAAGAACAGCACACATGCGACGCAGCAAGGTCATGTTGGTAAATTATTTCAGCTTTGGTTTCCTTTTCGGGGGATGAAACAACGAATTTTCGTTACCGGAAACCTGCGCTATGCTTGTATTTATTTAATTACAGTGACGTAACCTGATATAGAAGTTCCGTCGCTCTTTGCAAGAACATAATAATAAGTTCCGTCAGATACGCCTGATCCGTTCCAG
>JBKJMR010000158.1:0-2524 GCA_046596275.1 Bacteroidia bacterium
TTACTTAGACAACGCCGCTACCACCGCCCTTGATAAAGAAGTTTTGGTCGCGATGATTCCATTGATGACAGAACATTATGGAAATCCTTCGTCCATTCACGCATGGGGGCGCCAGACACGTGCGTTGCTGGAGCAGTCGCGGAAAACAGTTGCGCGTTTGCTCGATTGTTCGCCTTCTGAAATATTTTTCACTTCAGGCGGAACAGAAGCGGATAATATGGCGATTCGTTGTTCGATTGATTGTCTTGGATTGAAACATGCGATCACTTCGCCGCTTGAGCATCATGCTGTTTTGCATACGCTTGAATCGATGGCGGATAAAGGCCAGATCAAACTGAGTCTTGTGAAAATTACTCCTGATGGTCATGTCGACATGGATCATTTGGAAGAGCTTTTGAAAAACAATGAGCGTTCTTTGGTTTCATTGATGCATGCGAATAACGAAATCGGGAATTTGTTGCCGTTGAAAAAGGCTGGCGAACTTTGTAAGAAATACAATGCGATTTTCCATTCCGATACTGTGCAGACTGTCGGACATTATACGATCGACGTGAAAGAAATGAACTTGCATTTTCTGAATTGTGCAGCGCATAAATTTCATGGACCAAAAGGTGTTGGATTTATTTACATCAATAGTGATATCAATATTGCCCCGTTGATTTTCGGTGGTGCGCAGGAGCGTAATATGCGTGGCGGAACTGAGAATGTTTACGGAATTATCGGATTGGCAAAAGCAATGGAAATTGCTTACCGTGATTTGGTAAAACACCAGGAATATATTTTAGGATTGAAAAATTACATGATCGCGCAGCTGGAAAAAAATCTTCCGGGTGTTACGTTCAATGGCGATGCAAAAGGAAACTCGCTTTATACTGTGTTGAATGTTTGTCTGCCGCCAACTGAAAATGCGGAGATGCTTGTCTTCAATCTTGACATCAACGGCATTGCAGCATCGGCGGGAAGCGCTTGTTCGTCAGGAAGTAATGTTGGCTCACACGTTTTGCGGGCGATAGGGACGGATATGAGTCGTCCTTCAGTTCGTTTTTCTTTCAGCAAGAATAATACGAAGGAAGAGATTGATTATGCTGTTGCGAAATTGAAGGAGATATTTCCGGTGGCGGTGGCAAAGTAGGGCCGCAGCACCGGCCATCCGCGGCTGCAAGCAGGGATTATGCACCTGCCTGCCGAAGCACCAGGACGCGCGGCGCAGGCAGGGATTTGCGCAGATTATATCGGGAAGAATAAATGAAAATAATTCAGGTTATTATATTTTCTATTGCTGTTGCGCTTTTTGTTGGTTCTTGTTATATGATTTGGGAATTTTACCAATCCGATCCAAATAAGCCATTACATGAAATAGATTATCTTGGAATTATTCTTGGAATTATAATCAATCTCATTGCAGCTGCAATACTTATTCCTATCAATCTTTTTCTTGGTAAGCATAAAGCGAAAATTTTTCATAGTTTGTATTTGTCTACGAACATGTTGCTGATTCTTGACGGAACCTTTTTAATTATAATGTATCCGTTTTTGTAAGCTCATTAGATTATTGGCGTTTATTACTCTTATAACCACGATAAGTCAATAAATTACAGCTGTAAATTTGATAAGTAAATTACCGCAGATGAAAGAATCAATTGTGCAAGCGTCACTTGCACAATTGGAATTTCAAAAATCACCCATACTTCTTCACAATTTCCTGCATCGCGAATGTTCTGCAATGCGGACACTTTGCACCGGTTCGCCCGCTTCCTGAAGTTTTGTATCGAACACCGCCAAGATCCCAGATATTGGCTTCTTTCCGGCAGGCATTACAGGTAAAAACCCAGCGCCTCGATTCTTGACTTATTCTTTCAAATCGTAAATCATTCACAAATATCCGAACGATTCGCTGGGTCAGACTCAATTGTATAATCATTTTGAAATGGGCATTTACATTGAATTACTTTTTCCGTTGGAATTTATTTCCAATCATTCCAGTTTTGCGGGGAAAATGTATTTTTGCAACCACATTAAAAGCCAACTTAGCTCAGCTGGTAGAGCAGCGGTATCGTAAACCGCAGGTCGCAGGTTCGAATCCCGTAGTTGGCTCTGGTAATAATTCAAGATTCAAGATTCAATATTCAAAATTCAAGATTCAAAATGTTTTGGACTTAATCTTGAATGTTAAATAACCTGGGTAGGACAGTAATGAATTTTGAATATTGAATTTTATGCAGGCATAGTTTCTTTCTCCAGCACTTCTTTCAAAATATGAAAGACTTTATTCCATACTTCTTCCGAATGTTTTTTCATTTCCTCAACAGGAAGATTTTCTTCGGTTACCGTGAGCGTGGTTTCTAATTTGCCCGGAATAATTTCATAAGTGATAATTGAATAATTTGCAGGGGTATTTTCAACTCCCGACAGAGAACTCCAGTATTCGTATTGTAATAATTTGTCGGGGAAATTTTTGAGCACAGTTCCTTTATCATGATATGTTTTTCCCTGGTATTCTCCTTTAAACGTAACTGTGCTTCCA
>JBKJMR010000188.1:0-3771 GCA_046596275.1 Bacteroidia bacterium
GCCTCGGAACCAGCTCAGGTTTGAATTGAAATCTTCGGTCTATAGGAAATCTCTTTGTAAAATCCGTGGTTCCTGATAAAGACATTATATGTCTGGCACTATCAGGAATGAAAATAAAATATTATTACCCTGAACAGTCCTGTAAGGACGGCATTTTTGTAAAAAACTCATGCTATAAAATCACAAAGCCCTGTAGGGGCGACATTTTACTCCACGCGCCTATCATAATTAATGGTCATCTTACCTGCGAAGGTAATACGCGTAGAAAAATGTCGCCCCTACAGGGTTCATAATATGTGATTGAGTTTTTTTACAAAAATGCCATCCGTACAGGATTAAAAAATCAAACTGAACTGAAGAAAATGCTTCTGGGTTTCACCGGATTTTAGCCAGTTTTTCTTAATTAGCATTTATTAAGAATGACATTTTTTTATGAAGTGGAAGTCCTGTAACCCTTATGAATGGCTGAAAATCCTATGCATACATAGGTTTTATTAAAATTTGTAACCGCGTTTTCAGTCAATCTGTCAGTGTTATTAAATTACCTTTCGGAACCCTGCGTGAACAGGCCCGTATAATTCAGCCAACGAATAATGGGCCGGCTTGCAAAAATCGGTTCATTGTTTCAACAAATGCTACACAACGCGGTTTTTATTTCCTATCCCCCTTCTGCAACAGTGTCACTTCAGACCTGTTGTATAAAAGCAGCGACGACTGTAGCGCAATTCCAGGAACATTCCACTTTGTCCTTATACGATGTTCCTATCGTATCACATTCCCTGTACATACCTACGCCAAACTAATATGGATCCCAAAAAAGAAGTACGAAAGAAACTGAATGATCTTTACTATAAGACGGAAGAGATCAGGAAAGAATTAATGTCGCTTAATACACTTTTGCAGGAGAGTAATTTTTTTGTTGAAAAACCAACTTACACACCACCACCGCCGCAATTCACTCCACCACCACCGCAGTATCATACGCCGGTAGTTCCGCCGCCGGTGCAACAACCTGTTATTCCACCTGTTGTTACACCTATTATTCCTCCGGTCGCTCCACCGGTTGTTTCTCCCGTTGTTTCTCCTGTTGTTCCTCCTGTAATTCCACCTGTGCAATTGCCACAACAAAAAATTATGGAAGACAGAAAACCTTCAATGCAAAAACAACCCGGTCTTCCGCCACTGCAACCGCATTATATTCCGCCGGTGACTCCGACAAACAAAGAACCTGAAAAAGGATTTTTTGAACGTCATCCCGATCTTGAAAAGCTGATCGGTGAACGATTGCTTACGTTTATCGGTGTGATCATTCTTGTTATCGGTATCGCTTTCTTCGTAAAATTTGCGATTGATAAAGAATGGATCAATGAAACAGGAAGAACCGCGATCGGAATTTTGTGCGGTGGTGTTCTTCTTGGATTTGCTCACCGCCTGAGAAAAAATTTCGAAGCATTCAGCTCTGTGCTTGTGGGCGGCGGTATTGCCGTTTTATATTTCACGATCTCGTATGCATACCAGGTGTATCATTTATTTCCGCAAGCAGCTGCGTTCGGAATTCTCATCGTGATCACAGCTTTTACTGTTTTGCTTTCATTATCCTACAACAGGAAAGAGCTCGCCATTTTTGCAATCGTCGGTGGATTTTGTTCTCCGTTGATGGTTTCAAATGGTTCAGGAAACTTGCCGGTGCTTTCCATTTACATGCTCATTCTCGACATCGGAATGCTTGTGCTTGCGTTTTATAAAAAATGGAACATTGTAAATATTCTCAGCTACTCATTTACAATTTTACTTTTTGCAGGTGCGCTCAAGAAAGAACTAAATGCGCCTGATCCGCAATATATTACTGCGTTGTTTTTCGGCACATTATTTTATCTCACCTTCTTCGGAATGAACGTGGTGAACAATGTGCGTGCAAAAGTGAAATTCTCTGCATTTGAAATCCTTGCATTGCTTTCCAACACATTCCTTTATTATGCATGCGGATATTTCATCCTCAAAGAAATGAATGCTGAAGAATTTCATGGTTTGTTCACACTTCTTGTAGCCGCGTTTAACTGCATTTTCGCATTCTTACTTATGCGCCGGCAAGAAGTTGACCGGAATTTATTTTATTTCCTTGTCGGACTTGTGATCACATTTGTTTCACTTGCCGGACCGGTGCAGCTCGATGGAAATCATATCACCCTTTTCTGGGCAGCTGAAGCAACATTATTGTATTTCCTTTATCAGAAAAGCAGGATTACTATTATCAGCTATTTCTCAGTGATACTCACACTGTTTACCGTCCTCGACCTGGGCTATAATTTCATAACCGTTTATCTCGATATACCATCCAATGCACCAATCATGCGAATGATGTTGAATAAAGGATTTATAACCGGGATAATTGTTGCGTTATCACTTATCATAACTTCTGTGCTTATGAAACGTGAGAAAGAAGAAGATATAGTTTCAGGATGGAGCACGATCGGCTACAGGCAATTCCTGAATGTAACTGCAATACTTATTTTATTCCTCACCGGGTTTTTTGAATTGCGTTATGATCTGCATGTTAATTCAGCACCGGAATTTGCGCTCTCAATTTATTACACTACGTATACCGGATTATTCATGCTTGCTTTGTATTTATCCGCGCGTCCGCTGAAGCTGGATTATCTTTTCTATCCTGTTGGTGCAATCGGCGTACTGTTGATGATGGTGTACGGATTTGTTCCGCATCTTTCAACGCTTGACGCACGAAATCATTTTCTGATGAACGTCGGCGATGGAAAAAATGCATTCTTGTTTCACTATGTATATGCAGCTGTGATCATCGCTTTCACGTTTCTTATTTATCATTTTGTTAATAAGCGTGAGGATTTCACCAAAGGATTAAAAGATGCATACCTGTGGCTGCTTTGTTTTACGCTGGTATTTATTGCCAGCGCAGAGTTAGATCACTTTTACATCATGGCACAATTTATTCCCGGAACAGGATTTAACGAGATCACAAAGCTTTCTTCGCTGAGTCATAAGATCGGTTTTCCTATTCTCTGGGGAATAAGTTCTTTCATTATGATCGTGATCGGGATGAGAAAAAGGATCAGGATGCTTCGGATCATCGCGCTGGTTTTATTTGCGGTAACAATTGTAAAGCTGATCTTGCTCGGCGTTTACGGTGAATCTCAAACCGGAAAAATTATCGCCTTTATTGTTTCTGGTGTAATTCTCCTGCTTGTTTCTTTCCTTTATCAAAAGCTGAAAAAGCTGGTGCTCGAACAAGATCATCCAACCGAAAAAAATGAAAGCAATGAACAAGTCAGCTAAATTTCTCTTTGCGTGCTGCTTTGCATCTTCGTTTCTGACTGCGCAGGTTTTTCACTGGGAAAGTCCGGTGGATGCAGTCAACGCTGATGGCTACTACAGGATCCTTCTTCAGCCTGAAGTAACGTCAAAGCTGTCGACGGGCTTTTCAGATGTCCGTCTTTACGACCAGGAAAATGTGGAAACACCTTATCTCATTTATAAAGATGAAGCAACAAAAGGTGTTGATCGTTTTGTAACGTATGAGATCGTCGACAAACATTACGCGACTGAATGTTGCTCACGGATCACGGTGAAAAACAGTTTGGGAAATCCGATCGATCACATTGTGCTCGAAGTAAATAATGCCCAGGCAAAAAGAGAAATGACGCTGACAGGAAGCTACGATGGTGTGCACTTTTTTGCGCTTGTCGATCATTTCACTGTTTCCTCTTTTGACACGTATCATAAAGGCGCGCGCAAAAC
>JBKJMR010000206.1:0-4356 GCA_046596275.1 Bacteroidia bacterium
GAGATAAAAAGGCATGCTGTTCAGCGGACGCACAAACATTTTATATTCTGCGCCCTGGTATGCGGTAGAAAAATAATTCGGCGTGCGGCTGTACATGGCTGATTTCAGATCATCACGTGCGCTGCATTCCTCAATAAAATTCTCTGAAAGATTTTTCGTCCGGTCTGAATGGAAAATAACTTTACCAGTATTATCAATTATGCAAAAGCCATTTCCCATTGGAAGGATCGGATCCATCACAGAATTGAGGACTGTGATCATCGCCACCATACCCGTACGGAATTCACCTTTTTTATCTCCGCGCGATTGGATGCTGTCGGCCAAAACTTTGCGATTACTTTTCAATCCGATTGCAACAAGATTTTCAGCTGTTGTCCGCGAATAAATTCCTTCGAGATAAAATTCAAACGAACCTTTCCCGGGCAGCGACCACACTCTATTCTGAATTATATTCTGGAAATAAGTGCGCTCGCCAACATTAATTCTCGGTGTAAGCACTGCGTTTGTCGACCATTTAAATAATTGAAGTCCGGTTGAATCCGTCCAGAATACATGGTTAAAATCCGGATAAATTTTAGGGCGTATTAATTCGAGATTTGCACCTGACAATGCTTCCGGCGCTGAATTTCGGAAACTAGCAAATTCTTCCTCGTCCATCGTAGAAAACTGTGCAGAATCCAAAATTGAAACATAATTATTCATGAAAAATTTCGACGATGTTTTATCGCCGATCAGCGAATCGTAAAACTTAAGCTGCTTACACGCGGCTTTGATCTCTTTCTGAAAATTATCCGAAATCTGGTACGAAAGATCTGCCATTTGTTTTTCCCTGGTTTCTTTTACTGGAATATAATACGTGTATACATCGAGCAAAATAAGAACGTCAACTGATGTTCCGAGAATAACTGTTATTCCGGCAAGCAATGCATCAGAAATATTCAAACGTTCATTCCTGCTCATCAGTAAAAACTTCACGAAAGGAAGACTCAATGCCAGAATAAAAAGAAAAAGCAGCACAATAAGGATCGTAGTACCCGAAAGATTTCTTGTTTTCCTGTGGTATTCGTCCTGGTCAATAAATCCGCATAAAACAAAATGATCATCAGTGCCTAATAGAAAAGGTTGTGCAAAGATCTTCTTCGTGCTTCCGGAAATTTCCTGTGAAAAGAAACGTCCCGTCTTTAATCCATTCGTCGATTTAAGAAGCGAATCTTCATCACCGGCAATCACACCCGAAGCTGGTCCGGAAAGAATGATTTCATTCCTGCGTAAAAAACTATTTTCAAAGGCCTTGTCATTTACCAGGTATTGAAAACATTCCGCATTCAGCGTAAAACCATATTCATATTTTTCATCCGTGATACGTGCAGCTACATGGGTGAAAAATATGAATATGGTTTTGACAATTGCCCCAACTTTTCCTGTACAAGATTCTGATCGGGATTATTGACAACAGGAGAAAAATAGATCAGCTCTAATTCCGGAATATCACGCAAATAATAATTGATGATCCGTATAAAATCATTTTCAAAAATTGTTGCTGCTGTCTCTTTTGTTCCTGCTTCCTCTTTTGTGAAATATGTTTTTAAGAATGCGGCAATACGCGCACGTTCATTAATATATTCCCTGTATTCATCAACCCGTCCTTTGATATTCGTCGTGATCCGTGTCAACACCCTGAAATTCTCCTTCTGCACTTTTTTCTCCTGCCCCGGTACGTAAATAAAAAAGTAAAAAGAGAAAATGATCAGCAATCCCACGATCGTACTGATCGTAATAAAATTCTGACGGCTTTTAGAAGTCAATGCTTTCATAATATATGTATTGCATGAACACACTAAATATCGCAAGTGGATGTCATAAATCCCTGGACAAATTCGGGGCAAAGTTCACCTGAATTTTCACCATATTCATTTATAACTGATTGATCTTAAAATAGTAAGATAGAATAAATATACCCAAAAGTTACAGTATCAAAAATCACGTAAAAAAAAGTAATTCGGATTCTTGTTTCTGTTTAAGAATTAAATGACGATATTTCTATTGCGATTTTTCATACTTAAAACCCTGTCATGTGTAATTGCAATAAAGGAGCAAGCGCTTCCCGTAATCCGGCATCAGCACCGCAGTCTTCTGCATTTCATTCCGGTGCCAAATCCAAAATAAAAAAGACGCAATACAAAACGAAGCCGCGGGTAGAAACTGCTGTTGAAGAAGAGCCGGATCTTGACGCGCTCACAGGAGAAACATTTGCAGAAAAATGCAAAACGTTCGGTTATGTATTGGGGCTCGACAATCCTGTGCCTGCAAAAGTGTTAGCAGCCGCTTTGGAAAATCCGGATTATGCCAAACGTTTATTAGCACAGCGCGGCGGACCACATTTATATGATCTCATTAATAATCCGCCTGAAAAACGTTTTAAGATTTCTACTTCATCCTTAATTTCAAAAGCAGGAAAAGCATTATTGCAATGGGGAATTTCCGGTTTTCCAACAGTCTCAAAAGAGATGCTGCAAAAACGGGAAGACGCCTGCCTCGCATGTCCGAACCTTGTCGAATCAACACTGGTATTGCAAAAGATCACAGCATCAGCGAAGATCACCAATGAATACGGTCACCGCACAGGAAATAAATCGTGCTCACTTTGTGGATGTGTGATCAGAAATAAAATTCGACTTGAAACAGAATCATGTCCGATGGAAGATGCTGCAAATCCGGGTATGAATCTTTGGGGAGAAATTTATTTAAAGAAGGAGTGATTTAAAGCGGAAGAATTTTTTTCGTTCATCAGGCACGTTTGCGAAACGTGCCTAATGATCAAAAAGTCGCTCACAACCCCTTCACCACTTTAACAGTAAAATACTTTCCATCCTCTGTATTCACTCTTAAAAAATAAACACCGGCGCTGGCTCCTTCGAGCTCTTCCAGCTTGTAATTATTTTCTGCGTTGCCGGAAGCAAATACCAACTCATTGATCAATTGTTTTCCCTGCACATCGTAAAGAATCACACTGAGGTTCTGATCTTGCATTGAGAAAAAAGAAAATGAAAGATCATTAGAAAATGGATTTGGAGTTACAGCGTACAATTCATTTTCATCACCAATCTGCATTGGATTTCCTGACAAGTATAAATTCGCGGCGCAAAAATCAGGAAGGCCGTAACCCATCAGAGAATCCGGCGCCGAAGATTGGCTGCCGCTTTGCTGAATCACCTGCAGGATCTGCATATTAGTGAACGTCGGGTGCGCTTGCCACAAACACGTAACAAGTCCGCACATGATTGGTGATGCGAATGAAGTTCCGTTGCCGGTAACCACACCTGTGCCGAACGGATCGCAGATAACTGAAGCTTGTCCTTGTGCGCCAACATTCGGTTTTATATTTCCGAATAAAGTAACCGAACCACGTGAGCTGAAACCTGCCACTACTCCACTTGCATCGGTTGCAGCAACAGCTAATGCAGAATCAGCATCTGCAGGTGCGCTGATATAAAACCACGGACTTGATCCGGAATTTCCTGCGCTTACTACAACAGCCATTCCTTTTCGTGCAGCATAATTCGCAGCGCGCGAAACAGGTGTTGTATGCCCATCAAGCTCTGCGTAGGTGTGATTGTTGGAAGGATCATCATAGGTGGTGTAACCCAAAGAAGAATTAATTACATCTGCTCCTACACTATCTGCATATTCAGCAGCAGTCGCCCAATAATATTCTTCTACAATATTTTCGGTTGGTGCATCTTCACTGCGCAACAACCAATAGCTTGCATCAGGTGCAGTGCCGACTAATTGTCCCGGCATGTTTCCGCCCATCGTAGAAAGCACCATCGTGCCGTGTGAATTGTCTTCATACACCGAAGCTTCATTCATCACAAAATCCCAGGTGCCGAGAATTCTTCCGTTGTCAAAAAGTGTATCGAAGATCGTAAGCTGATCGGTGTTGTAAAATCCTGCATCAATCACAGCGATCTGCATGCCTTGTCCGCGGAAGCCTGCGTTATGCAAACAAACACCACCAAGCATATTGATCTGGTTATATCCTTGTCCATAATCAAGCGCCATTGAAGTTACATTACCCGAACGCAATGCATCCTGGTTAATCGCTTCAACAGCTTCGTTAAATTTATCCGAAGTAGTTCCCCTGCGCAAACTAACATTACCAACACTTGTTACGTAAGGTAATGTTGCAACGGTCGCCAGTGCAGTTGAATCGGTTGTAATAATTACTACACCATTCAGCCATTTAGAATGCGAATGCACAGTGAGATTCGGAATCGCAGCAACACCTGCTATGTAGGCAGGCGTAACAGGAAGATCAAGCGAATCAAGCGAAATATTTTGTGCTGCGCGACGTGC
>JBKJMR010000207.1:0-7753 GCA_046596275.1 Bacteroidia bacterium
GCAATGGATTGTTTATAATATTTTATCGCGTTCGGACCGTCGTCCATATTCGTATAGTTATTCGCGATATTCCCCATTATGATTGACTGCTTTCGGAGATTATTCAGCTCATTGGCAATTGCAAGCGCATCTAAATAATACATTAATGCCTTTGAAAAATTTCCATGTGCGGCATAAATATTTCCTAACCCATTCTGACAGCTTGAAATATAAAATTTGTCTTTTAAGATTTTGAAAGCAGCAAGCGCAGCTTCATGATAAACAATTGAGCTGTCGAACTGCCCTGTTTCAGAAAGAGCTGTGCCGTGTACTAAAGCAGCTCTTGCACGTAACGGCAAACAATTTCCCGCAGCATCAGCAAGCGCTAAAGCACTCGAAGAATAGGTGAGTGCGAGTGTTGCATTTTCACGCCGTACAGCTTCAGCAAGCCGGATGAACGCTCTTATCCGTGTTGTATCATGACCTTTTCCATTTGCAATTTGCAAAAGCGAATCATCATTACGTGCGTTAGCTCCAACACTCAAAAGCAAAAACAGGAAAATAATTGTGCGTTTGATCATCCGTTTTCTCCGTTTGAATTTGCCAATGCCTGTTCAATATCAGAAGCGATATCGGTAATGTGTTCCAACCCTACCGACACGCGCACAAGTCCGGGGGTAATTCCAACGGCCAATCTTTCTTCTTCGGTCAGCTTTGCGTGTGTTGTGGAGGCCGGATGTGTGATTGTAGTTCTTGTATCGCCAAGATTTGCAGTGAGCGAACAGATTTTAATATTGTCAAGAAATTTTCTTCCCTGTGCAAGTCCGCCTTTTAATTCGAAGGTGACAATCCCGCCGCCGGCTTTCATTTGTTTTCTCGCAATTTCATAATGCGGATGTGAAAGCAGGAATGGATATTTCACACTTGCAATTTCAGGATGATGCTGTAACATGGAGGCAAGCTTCATTGCGTTTTCAGAATGACGTTCCATGCGTAAATGCAAAGTCTCTAAACTTTTCGAAAGTATCCACGCATTAAATGGCGAAAGCGAAGGACCTGTGCTGCGGCAGAATAAATAAACTTCTTTGATCAGCTCTTTTCTTCCGAGCACTGCACCTCCTAAAACGCGTCCCTGTCCGTCAATGAATTTTGTGGCTGAATGTGTAATGAGATCTGCACCGTAAAGAGCGGGTTGGGATAACGCCGGTGTTGCAAAACAATTATCGACATTCAAAAGCACTTTATGTTTTTTCGCTAATTGTCCGAGCCATTCCAGATCAACCAAATCCAATCCGGGATTCGTTGGCGTTTCTACGAAGATCATTTTTGTATTCGGCTGTATCAATGCTTCCCAGGTTTCCGGTTTGTTGATGTCAGCATACGAATATGTAATTCCCCAGCGATGCAAATATTTTGTAATCACCGTATGGGTTGAACCGAAAATGGAGCTGCATGCAAGCAAATGATCGCCGCTTTTTAGAAATGCAAGAAAGGAAGCAAACACCGCCGACATTCCCGATGCAGTTGCAAATCCTGCTTCTGTTCCTTCAAGCGCGCACATCTTATCTACAAACTCACGCACATTCGGATTTGAAAAACGCGAATAAATATTGTCTTCATTCTCATCTGCGAATGTCGCGCGCATGTGTTCCGAATCGTCGAACATAAAGCTCGAAGTAAGAAACAACGGAACAGAATGTTCCCGCTCATCCGTACGCTCGTTTTGAATTCGAATTGCTTTTGTTTCAGGCTTCATTTAGTTTTTAGTTCGGTGTTTTTAGTTCGGAGAACGCGAAACAAATTATTTTTTGACTACTGACTGCTAAAGCAGACGCGAGCATCGCGTCTCTACTGACTACTGACTTTTTCCCCATTGATACGTATCTCCGAAGTGATTTTTGCACCGGCAATCTCCATCGTTTTTGAAACGGAACAATACTTTTCCATTGAAAGTTGCACAGCGCGTTTGGCTTTTTCAGGATCTACTTTTCCATCGATGTGATAGATCACATGCACGTCTTGCCAGAGCGAAGGTTCTTTTCCTGCTTCGCGTTCGCCGTCAATTTCTATTCTGAAATCTGTGATCTCCTGCTTTTGTTTTTTCAGAATAATAATAATGTCGACCGCGCTGCATCCACCGAGCGCCATCAACAGACTTTGCATCGGGCGAATGCCTTTTCCTTTTCCGCCAAGCTCAGGGCCGACATCGAAGATCATCGAATTGCCGTGTTCATTTTTTGCCTCAAACTGAAAGGCGTCGTCAAGGCGTTGTAGTAGTACTTTCATAGGGAAGGTGCAGAACTTCAAAGATAGAATTCTGCGGATCAAATCTTCTTATCTTCGACAAATCTTCTATGAAAACCAACATTTTCCTGAGCAAAGCTTCATTTACAACTGAATCAGGCCACGTGCTTCCTGTTTTGGAGCTTGCTTATTGCACTTACGGCACTTTTGAAAGAGGTAAAAGCAAGGTGGTTTGGGTTTGTCATGCGCTTACTGCGAGTGCTGATTGCGCCGATTGGTGGCCCGATCTTATCGGGGAAGGAAAAGCATTTAATGCTGATGATTATTTTATCGTCTGCATGAATATTCCTTCTTCGTGTTATGGTTCTTCCGGGCCGTGTACTGAAAATCCGGAAACCAGCCAGCCGTATTTCAAAACGTTTCCTGTATTTACAATTCGGGATATGGTGCGTGCAGCAATTTTATTACGCGGGCATCTTGAGATAGAAAATATTTATTTGCTAATGGGTGGTTCGATGGGTGGTTATCAATGTGTCGAATGGGCGATCATGGAAAGTGAGCGGATTGAAAACTTAATGCTGGTGGCAACAGCTGCGCGTGAAAGTGCGTGGGGAATTGCTATTCACACTTCGCAGCGTTTAGCGATTGAAACCGATCTTACTTTCGGGGAAGAAAATAATGCTGCTGGTGCACGAGGATTAAAAACAGCACGCGCAATTGGAATGCTTACGTATAGAAATTATCGTGCATTTGTAAATACGCAGACTGACGAGGATGATCGAATTGAAAATTTTCGTTCGGAATCATACATTCATTACCAGGGCGACAAATTAGTAAAGCGTTTTAATGCCTATTCCTATTGGCTGCTTACAAAAGCAATGGATTCCCATAATGCAGCAAGAGGTCGTGGTAAAATGAGTGATGTTTTAAAAACGATTAAAGCAAAAACAATTTGTATCGGAATCAGCAGCGATGTGCTTTGTCCTGTTGATGAGCAAAAATTATTAGCTGAACATATTCCGGATGCAAAATATGTTGAGATCGATTCTCCTTTCGGCCACGATGGATTTTTAGTGGAAGGAGAAAAGATCGGTCATATCATTAGTGAATTTCTACAAGGCGAATAAGCAGTGAGATTCCGCATTCATTCCCTATATTCGCATTCATTCAAAAAGTATTCTTTGTTGCTTAATATAAATCATGCTTTTTAACTCCCTCGAATTTCTTTTCTTTTTTATTGGTGTAACAGCGCTTTATTTTGCGTTACCCTATAAATTCAGGTGGATACTTCTCCTTGCCGCCAGCTGCTATTTTTACATGGCATTTGTCCCGGTCTATATCCTGATCCTGGCAGGTACAATTGTTATTGATTATTTTGCCGGGATTTACATTGAGAATGCGGAAGGTAAACGACGGAAAGCATTTCTTATCGCCAGCCTTATTGCGAATATCGGTGTGCTTGCGGTTTTTAAATATTATAATTTTTTCAATCATAATTTGTCAGTTGCACTCGAAGGAATGGGAATGATAAATTATCTTCCGTTCTTATCTATTCTTCTGCCTATCGGACTTTCGTTTCATACGTTCCAGGCGATGAGCTATACGATTGAAGTTTATCGTGGAAATCAAAAAGCAGAAAGACATTTCGGCATTTACTCTTTGTATGTCATGTTTTATCCTCAGCTGGTTGCAGGGCCAATTGAAAGACCACAAAATTTATTACCACAATTCCGCGAAAAATTTGATTTTGATTATGATCGCGTAACAAGCGGGTTACGATTAATGTTGTGGGGACTTTTTAAAAAAGTAGTTATTGCTGATCGATTGTCAGTGCTTGTTAATGCTGTGTACGAAAGTCCGGAAGCATATAACAGCTACAACCTTGTGCTTGCAACTGTGTTTTTCTCCTTTCAAATTCTCTGTGACTTTTCAGGATATTCCGATATGGCAATCGGTGCTGCGCGTGTAATGGGTTTTAAGCTGATGACAAATTTCAATCGCCCTTACCAATCAAGAAGCATTCATGAATTCTGGAAGCGGTGGCATATTTCTTTGTCAACGTGGTTTAAAGATTATTTGTACATCAGTCTTGGTGGGAATCGTGTTTCAATTCCGCGCTGGTATCTGAATTTATTTATTGTATTTATCATAAGCGGATTCTGGCATGGCGCAAACTGGACGTTTATAGCATGGGGTGCATTGCATGGATTTTATCTTGTATTTGCATTGATGACAGAAAAGTTTCGCAAAAGGATAAGCCGTTCATTGCGGTTAGATAAATTACAATTCATACAAGTGGGCATTACTTTCGGATTGGTTGCCTTCGCATGGATATTTTTTCGGGCTGAAAATTTGGATACCGCTTTATACATCTCAAAAAAGATCTTCACCGGGATGCCTGACATTTTTCATCAGCTGCGTACGCATCAATCAATTACACAACCAACAGGTGTTTCACCGCGTGATTTAGGCATTTCCATTTTCTTTATATTGGTATTGATCGGAATACACTTCTGGCAACAGAAGATGAGCGTATCGGAGTATTTTAAATCACGACCTGTTTATGTTCGTTGGTTCGCTTACCTCGTTATCGTTTTTTCGATTTTAATTTTCGGTGAGTTTGAAAATCGCCAGTTCATTTATTTTCAATTCTAAGCGATGAAAACTTTTATTTTGAAGTGCGTATTGTTTACAGCTATAGGGACCGGCATTTTTTTACTGGTTGCCTCTCGCTATCAACCGCGGCTTGATGCTGAAAGTGATTTTATGGCTTCCATAATTGATAAGCACAAACGCTTGAATGAGGTTAAAGGAAAACGAATGCTTTTGGTTGGCGGATCAAACTGGGCGTTTGGTATTAACAGCGAACGTCTGCAGGAAAAATTTGACTACCAGGTGGTGAACATGAGCATACATGCCGGGCTTGGACTTGAATTTATTTTGAATGAAGCTGCATCACAAGTAAAAAAAGGTGACGTTGTTTTGTTGTGTCTTGAATACGATTTATATAATCCCGCAAATAAATCAGACATCGATTTAATTGAGCACACACAATTATTTTTCCCGGAATCCAAAACGTATTACCAATTTAATTTCGCTGAGCTGTCATCGCAACGTTACACCTATTTTAGAAAAACGGTAGACAACCAGGTGCTTACTACAAGCACTATTTATAACAGAAAAAATTTCAATGAATTCGGAGATCTTCTAATTCCTCTTGACGAAAAAAAGAAAACAAAGCTTATCGGAAGCGGCAAGCAGTGGAAAACAATCAGGAATATTGCATCCGTAGAAACATTCAGGAAATTAGCAGATAAGTGCAAGGAAGTGGGAGCAGAGCTGCATTTATTATTTCCATGTTACCCGAAATCAGAATTTGATAAGCATAAACCCGGCATTCGCGAACTTAAAAAGAAGATAAAAGAAGAGCTTGGTTTTATTCACCTGATGAATGAGCCAGGTTCATTTGTTTATGCAGACAAATATTTTTTCGATACGATTTATCATCTTACACGTGAAGGAAAAGAATTACGTACAGATACGCTGATCCGTTTGCTTGAAGGAATATTACCTCCGTTAGAAAATGGTCCGGAGCCTGTTGGCAATTAGCACAGGCAAGCTGCATAAACTCAAAAACCGGTTTCTATGACGCTATACAATAAAATCGGCGATACCTATAATCACACACGCAGCGCAGATCCTTATTTGACGGAACGCATCATTGCACATCTTTCGCCGAAATCTTCGGGATTGTATTTGGATATTGGCTGTGGGACCGGAAATTATTTAAAAGCGCTCCGTGATAAAGGATTTAATTTTGCCGGCATCGATCCTTCTGAAAGTATGCTGGCGCAGGCGAAGTCGAAAAATAGTTCTGCAACATTAATTCAGGCATCTTCAGAAAACATTCCGTTTACCGATAATTATTTCGATGGTGCAATCGGGATTCTTACGTTGCATCATTGGAATGACATGCGTAAAGGATTGCAGGAAGTGAATCGTGTGCTTAAGCCAAAAGCAAGGTTTGTTCTGTTCAGCTTTACACCTGAACAAATGCGCGGTTATTGGCTTTGTCATTATTTTCCGAAAATGATGCAACGCTGTATTCCAATGACGCCTGAATTGCAGGAGATGAAAGAGCTACTAACCGAAAGCGGTTTTTCATTGGTAAAAACAGAAAAGTATTTTATCAAAGATGATTTACAGGATCATTTTCTGTATTCCAATAAACATCGCCCTGAAAAATATTTGTCAGCAGAAATAAGAAACAACGCATCTTCGTTCCGCGCTTTTTCTGATCCCGACGAAATTGAAAAAGGTGTAATGCTATTGGATGATGATATCAAATCAGGAAAAATAAATTCCATCATTCAGCAATATGAAAATGATTTTGGTGATTACATGTTTTTTATTGCTGAAAAATAACGAAGTGTTAGTACCGCTGAGCGTTGCAAATTGCAAAAGTATACGTTCACTTATCAATCATTTAGTAGCTAATTTGCACATTCACTTCGTCACCACATCTCCCACCATCTTTCCGTATTCTAGATCAATCGATTGCCACAGCTCAATTTTATTTCCTTCGGGATCCATGATGTGTGCAAACTTTCCGTATTCAAGATTTTGCACTTCACCAACAATCTGAACACCTTCCTTTTTTAATTCAATCAATAACGCATCAAGATCTTCGACGCGAAAATTGACCATAAATTCTTTTTTGGACGGTTCAAAATAATCCGTGTCTTTTTGGAACGTGCTCCAAACCGAATATCCTTTCTCATCCGGGTTATCTGATTTTCGCCATTCGAAAGTTGTTCCGTAATCATCCGTTACTAATCCAAGATGATTTGCATACCAATCGCGTTGTGCTTTCGGATCATCGCATTTAAAAAATATTCCGCCGATAGAAGTGACACGTTTCATAAAAGAAGTATTAGATTTTGCTTCGATACGAATCTATATCTTTAGCATCGCATTCGTATATTCGTTTTGATTCGTAATTCGTTCCCCTCAACACATTCGTAAATTCGTATTCATTCTCCCGATAGCTATCGGGATCGTTCCCCTCAAATTTCACCATTCTTTCACCACGTCTTCCACTTTCCAGATTGTTTCTCCCGGTTTTCCTGCGCTCGATTTTATTCCGTCTGCCCCGATGTATCCTGTTTTCCCCGGCTTTTTACTTTGCATATTGTAAGCGCCGTTTCCTCCTGGTCCTGCATAACCGCCTGAGCCAACTCTCCCCGGTTTTCCACCGCTGTTGTCAACCACAATTTTATTTTTCCATTCTACTGCTGATGAATCAAGATGGATAATTGCAACGCCACCATTTCCACCCATTCCTGCGCGGCCACCATTTCCACCGACTCCACCATTGCCTCCGTTTCCTGTTGGATTTTTCGTCGAGTCCATTTCAAGATCTACATAGTAATAATAGCCATTGTGATAATATTTCGGATCATCAACCGTCGTTGGATAACGCGGGTATGGCTTGACCCAAAAATCAGCGCCTGCACCATCAACACCTGGT
>JBKJMR010000224.1:0-8975 GCA_046596275.1 Bacteroidia bacterium
GTTGAAATTTAAGCCGAATGTTGTTGTTATAAATGACGCAACACAATTGGCGAAGGTGAAAAATGCGTTGCTTGATGAAGGAATAAAAGTGTACGGTGGGGAAGCAGCGTTGGCAGATGTTGTTCAAATGGATACCATCGACATGGTGCTGGCTGCGATTGTGGGTTATGCGGGATTGCATTCAACACTTGCTGCCATAAAAGCCGGAAAACAAATTGCGCTTGCGAATAAAGAAACGCTGGTTGTTGCCGGAGATATTGTAACAGCAGAAGCAAAAAAATCAGGCGTTAATCTTTATCCTGTCGATTCAGAACACTCTGCAATTTTTCAGTGTTTAGCAGGGGAATTTCAAAATCCGATTGAGAAAATTTACCTCACTGCATCGGGCGGACCATTCCGTGGAAAAAAACGCGATGAGCTTTTGCATGTCACGAAAAAAGAAGCGTTGAAACATCCGAATTGGGAAATGGGCGCAAAAGTCACGATCGATTCCGCAACATTGATGAATAAAGGTTGCGAAGTGATTGAGGCGAAATGGCTTTTTCATTTGAAGCCGGAACAAATTGATGTGATCGTACATCCCCAGAGCATTGTTCATTCGCTTGTACAATTCCGCGACGGCAGCATAAAAGCACAAATGGGTTTGCCCGATATGAAATTGCCGATTCAATATGCATTCGGTTACCCGGATCGTTTAAAATCCAATTTTCCGCGTTTTGATTTTATGAATTATCCTTCGCTGAATTTTGAAAAGCCGGATACAGAAACATTTTCCTGCTTAGGAATTGCTTATGATGCAATGCGCGATGGCGGAAATAAACCATGCGTGATGAATGCTGCAAATGAGATTGCAGTAAAGGCTTTTTTAGCTGATAAAATCGGGTTTCTTCAAATTGCGGAGGTGGTGGAAAACACGATTGCAAAATCTACTTTTATTGCAAAGCCGACCATTGAAGATTATGTAGCGAGCGATGCGGAGGGAAGGCGGATTGCGGAGGAGTTGATTGGGAGGTAGCAGGCTTGCCCTGCACGAGTAATCCTGTATCCAAAACGGCGTGAAATTGCGGGATTAATCTGATAAAAAACATAATAATATGCGATTATAACCGAATAAAACCATAATAAGTTTCGGAAATATTCTAAAAACATGATAATATGCGATTCGAATCGAAAAAAACCATAATAATTTTCGATTACTTCCGAAAATTATCATATTTTTGATTTGTTATGATCAGCCGAATCCTCCAAACGACTTTAAAGAAAAAGCTAAAAGACCACAAGGCTGTTATTGTTTTAGGTCCACGACAAGTGGGTAAAACTACTTTGCTTGCGGAGCTTTTTTCCTCACCTGACACGCTTTGGTTAAATGGCGATGATTCGGATACAAGAGCTATTCTTGAAAGTCCGAATGCAACAAAGCTCAAAGCTATTGCAGGCAAGCATAAATTCCTGGTAATTGACGAAGCACAACGCATAGAAAATATTGGCGTTTGCATCAAAATTTTTACTGACCAGGTAAAAAATGTAAAAGTGATCGCAACAGGCTCTTCTGCTTTTGAATTAGCGAACAAAATAAACGAGCCATTAACAGGAAGAAAGTGGGAATTCTTTTTATACCCGCTTTCATTTAAAGAAATGGTGGATCATCACGGATTGCTCACGGAGAAAAGACTGCTGGAGCAGCGTTTATTGTATGGTTATTATCCTGAAGTAATTAATAATCCAACAGAAGCGAAATCCATTATAAAATCACTTGCGGACAGCTATTTGTACAAGGATGTTTTGATCTGGGAAAAGATTAACAAACCGGAAAAGCTTGAACGTTTGATCCAGGCATTGGCTTTCCAGGTGGGGAGTGAAGTATCTTATAACGAGCTCGGACAAACATGCGGTTTAGATAAAGAAACGGTGGAGAAATACATTCAGCTGCTGGAAAAAGCATTTATTATTTTTCGATTGAATTCGTTCAGCAGGAACTTAAGAAATGAATTAAGAAAATCGCGCAAGATCTATTTCTTTGACAATGGAATTCGTAATGCGGTGATCAACCAGTTCAGTCCGCTTGCATCGAGGAATGACAAAGGCGCTTTATGGGAAAACTTTATAATCAGCGAGCGATTTAAGCATACGCATTATGAGCAAATTTTTTGCAGCCGGTATTTTTGGAGAACAACGGCCCAGCAGGAAATTGATTACATCGAAGAAAGAGATGGTGAAATTTATGCCTGGGAGTTTAAATGGAATCCGAAAAAGAAAACGCTTTTCACTAAAACATTTACCAATGAATACAGGCCGGTTGAAACCAATACCGTTTCACCTGATAATATGGAGGAGTTTATTTTGCCGGCATAGCGAGGGATTACACAAGAAATCATTACTCTCCGGGATATTTTTTGATTCGAGCTTGTCAATTCCCCGATTATTTTCTTTCTTCTTTTCTTTAGTAGAAAAGAAGCCTGCCTGCCGCAGCTCTTGCTCACACGCCTACAGGCAGGCAAATGAATCGCCATCTGACGCGGGTTTGCCTAAATTCAGCAGAAAAAATCGAGCGAAAACCAAGCCGCGCCACACACTGGCCCGCCTTGGCTTAATGGTTTTCTTCCGCACAGCCCTACGCAGATTTTTTCTGCTGAATTCTTAACGGCAAACCCGCTAAGGCCGGCACTTTTATTAAATGTATTCTGAATCTTATTTAATTTATCTCGGACAACAATGACAAGAAATGTTAAATGCCATTTGACTGTTATCCGCAGCCATTCGCAGCTATTAATCATTACTTTTGTATCCGTTAAATTCACCCTGTCAAATTGTAATTCGAACATCGTAAATCCTCATCCGTGATAAAGTTCACCTTATTTTTTCTCAGCCTTTCTTTGTTGATCATCCTTCATGAATTCGGGCATTTTATTGCTGCCCGCGCGTTCAAAACGAAGGTGAATAAATTCTATCTCTTCTTCGATTTCCTTTTTCCTTTTTCAAACCTTTTGAAATTTTCTCTTTTCAAAAAGAAGATCGGCGATACGGAATACGGATTAGGCTGGTTTCCATTCGGAGGTTATGTGGATATCGATGGAATGATGGGCGACCCGGATGATAAAGTGGCGAAAGAACCGGAGCCACATGAGTTCCGCGCAAAAAAACCATGGCAGCGTTTGATCATTCTTGCAGGAGGAATCCTGGTGAACTTTTTTCTTGCCGTTATTATTTTCAGCATGGTTTCCTGGGCGTATGGCGAAACCTATTTGCCTGCTAAAAATGCGATCTATGGAATTTATGTTGATCCGATTGGCGAAAAAATTGGTTTAAGGAATGGCGATAAAGTTATTTCGCTTGATGGTAAACCGGTAGACGATATTCGGATAGCCGCCGTTTCCATCCTCCTTGATCAGCCAAAAACAATCAAGGTAGAACGCGACGGCAAAGAAGTGGATATTGCAATTCCGGAAGGACTTGATTTAAAATACATCGACAAAGAAGTTATTCCGTTTGAACCGGCATTACCTTTTGTTATTGATAGCGTCGTGCCGGATAAAGGCGCACAGCTTGCAGGATTGCAGAAGGACGATCAGCTGATTTCTATTGGTACCGACACGCTTCAGTTTTACCAGGAATTTAAAACCAGGCTCGATAGCAATAAGGGCAAAACGATCAGCGTTGGATATAAAAGAGCAAACGATACAGTGCTGCATACCGCAAATGTTATTGTCAGTGATGAGGGAACAATCGGAGTTACACGCAAAGTGGATTTCTTTAAATACGAAACAAGAGAATTCGGATTTTTTGCTGCATGGGGCAAGGGATGGAATACAACCATCGGAACACTTGGAAATTACATTAAGCAATTCCGCTTGCTGTTTACTTCTGTTGGTGTTTCCAAATTAGGTGGATTTGCAAGCATTGGGAAAATGTATCCTAGCGATTGGGATTGGGAATCATTCTGGCGCACAACGGCATTGATCTCCGTAATTCTTGCGTTTATGAATTTACTGCCGATTCCTGTGCTCGATGGTGGATATATTTTATTCATCCTCTGGGAAATGATCACCCGCAAAAAAGTAAGCGATAAATTCATGCAAAAAGCGCTGACGATCGGAATGTATTTCGTTCTTGCATTATTGATCTTCTCCAATGGAAATGACATCCTGAGAGCGTTTACCAAATAACAGGGATATAAAATCAAAAAAACAAATTCCAACTCTCAAAACACAATGAACTTTGGAATTTGTTTTTTTGAATTTTATTCTGGCACCAGGTTTGCAACTACATAAGATCTCCATCTCATCCCCGAAAAAAATGAGAATGATTCAGAAGCTTTTGATTAATAACCCCGGACTAAAGTCATGGGTGATGATGCCGGTGGTGTTCCTGCTTTCGCTGAATCTTTCTGCGCAATCAACAACCAAGACAGAAGGTGGAAAAGAAGAGCCGTCTGTTGTTAAGAAAACAAAGATCCTTATCATTCCCTGGGAGCCGCGCATGTTTAATTGCATGTCGGATATTTCGCGTGCAATCAGCAAAGAAACTTCCCAGAAATACGCGCAGATCCAGGAATCATTTCGCCGCGGCATGGTTGATCAGCTGAAAAAATCTTTCGGCCCATCTTATACTGTCGCTTCGCTTATTGATGATACAACGAAGATGGCTGCCGACCTGTACTATGTGTATACGCATACTACCATGTCGTACACGCCGGTTAATTTTCCGCTCAATCCTACCAAAGCAGATTCTGTTAAGCTGAAACAACAATCCGGCGTTCAAAAAGGCCAGATCGCTGTGCAAACCGATGAAACAGATAAGTTCATGAATGCGGTTGTGCTTACTCCTAATCTGCTCGCGTATCTCAAGAAAAAATACAATGCAGATTATGTTTTATTCCTGAACGAGATTGACATGGAAAATGATCTTGGTGCAGATCCAACCAACCTGATGGGAAAAACGGAATTTAACCGCTCCGTAGTTTTGCATTGGACCATGTTTAAAACCGAAGACGGAAAACGTGTTGCAATGGGAAAGAGCAGATCCACATTTCCATCCACCACAAATTCACCGAAGAAAATTATTGAAGGCTCTTTCGCGGTTCTTTCAAAAGCAATTGCAGGAAAGTTTTTGGTAGCGATTAAGCCGAAGGAATAAAAAGGGACGGAAGGAAAAAGGGGACGAGGGGACGGAAAGGGGACGGAAGGAAAAGGGGACGGGAGACGAAGGGACGAAAGCAAATATTTCTGCAATTAATTCCCTGATTTTTTCTGTAATTATCACGCGTCCCACTTCCCCTTTTTCCTTCCGCCCCGTGTCCCCTTTTTCTTCCGTCCCTCCGTCCCCTTTTTTAGCGTCCCCCGTCCCTTTTCCCTACCTTTGTATTCCTAAAAAAATAAACTATGTCACAAGTATTGACCGATAATTTTGGAATTGCTGAAGCGTTGCGTGCGCTTGGTGTTAAAGAACAAAACTTTGGCGCTTCTACCGGTACAACACACTGGAATACTTCCGGACCAAAAGTGGATTCTTATTCTCCTGCTGATGGACAATTTATCGGGAGTGTGAATCAGTGCACTGCGGAAGATTATGAAAAAGTAATGTCAACAGCAGCACACGCCGCTAAAATCTGGAGAACGATTCCGGCGCCAAAGCGTGGAGAAATTGTGCGCCAGATGGGTGATCAGCTGCGTGAATATAAAGAGCCGTTGGGAAAATTAGTTTCCTACGAAATGGGAAAATCATTGCAGGAAGGTTTGGGTGAGGTGCAGGAGATGATCGATATCTGTGATTTTGCAGTTGGACTTTCGCGCCAGCTTTACGGATTGACAATGCACAGCGAACGTCCGCGTCACCGCATGTATGAGCAATGGCACCCGATCGGGATTGTCGGAATTATTTCGGCGTTCAATTTTCCTGTTGCGGTGTGGAGCTGGAATGCAGCGCTTGCCTGGGTGTGTGGAGATGTGTGCGTATGGAAACCATCTTCAAAAACGCCATTGTGCGCCATCGCATGTCAGAATATTATTTCAAGTGTGCTCAGCAAAAATAATGTTCCGGAAGGTGTGAGCTGTGTGCTCATCGGAAACCCTGTTGGTGATTTGATGAACAACGACAAACGGGTTCCGCTTGTTTCTTTTACCGGCTCTACACGAATCGGCAGAAGAGTTTCTACACTTGTAGCTGAACGTTTCGGAAAAGCGATTTTGGAATTAGGTGGAAATAATGCGATCATCGTTTCCGAACATGCAGATCTGAGCATGGTTTTAGTGGGCGCGGTGTTTGGTGCGGTGGGAACAGCAGGTCAGCGTTGTACTTCTACACGACGACTGATCATTCACGAAAGCATTTACGATAAAACGATCTCTGTTTTGAAAAATGCTTACGCGCAGCTTTCAATCGGAAATCCGTTAGATGCAAAAAATCACGTTGGTCCGCTGATCGATAAAGGCGCTGTAAAAGATTATCAAAGCGCAATTGAAAAAGCAAAAAATGAAGGCGGCACAATCCTCGTTGAAGGTGGTGTTGTGCATGGTGAAGGATATGAAAGCGGATGTTATGTAAAACCATGCATCATCGAAGCGAAGAATGAATTTCATATTGTACAGGAAGAAACATTTGCACCGATCCTGTACGTAATGAAATACAGCACGCTTGATGAAGCGATTGAAATGCAGAATGGTGTTCCGCAGGGATTATCATCATCGATCTTCACAAACAGCATGCGTGAGATGGAACAATTTCTTTCAGCAGAAGGTTCTGATTGCGGAATTGCGAATGTGAATATCGGAACTTCTGGTGCGGAGATCGGTGGCGCGTTTGGTGGTGAGAAGGAAACCGGCGGCGGACGTGAATCAGGAAGTGATGCATGGAAAGTGTATATGCGTCGCCAGACAAATACAATTAATTACGGAAATCAATTACCGCTTGCGCAGGGGATTGAATTTAATATTTAGAAATTTTTCTATAACGACACAGGCACGATGGAACACAAAATAAATGTGAACTATTGTGCCTGTTGTGGTTTTATAGGTTTCGATTCAAAAGCATTTTTTTGTAATTTAGAGTTATGACAAAGGCCGTATTAAGAAAAAAGGTTCACAAGTATGTGGACCAGGTGGATGAAAAGACATTGCTTGTACTTGATGCGATGCTTACTCAAATTATATATAGCAATGATAAAGCAAACTCTTATTTGACTGATGAGGATGAGAAGGAGCTTGATGAACAAGTGCGACGATTGGAAACCGGCGAAAGCAAAATGCAATCATGGAGTAAGGTGAAGAAACGTATTCTCAGTAAAAAGAAGGCAAACTCTAAATGAGGCTCACCATTTTTGTAACTAACGAAGCTGAAGTTCAAATAAAAAATGCAATTGATTGGTATGAAGAGCAACAGGCTTTTCTCAGTGAGAAGTTTGCTTTTCATCTGGAGAAAACTTATGGTTTAATTCTTGAAATGCCGTTTGGTTTTCCTGCCAGAAGAAAAGATTATCGAGAATGTTTTATGGGCGTGTTTCCATTTGTTATTATTTATCGCGTTGTGAATAATAAGATAATTATCCATAAAGTCTTTCACACAAGTCGAAATCCTAAACGGAAAAAATGAACTCCTAATTAAGTAATGATAAAAGAAACGGTTAATGCTGATGACAAAGAAGGCTCGTATTTAACTGACGAACAACTTGCCGAACTTGATCGCAGAGTAAAAGATTTTGAAGAAGGTAAATCCAAAATGTATTCATGGGAAGAAGTAAAAGCGGGGATAAGAAAAGAACACGCTAAAAGATTAAAAGAACGCAAGAATAAATGAAAAAATTATTTTCCCTTCTCTCCGTATTTATTTTTCTCAGCACATTTTCCTTCGCACAAAAAGGCTCCCCGCCAAAAACTTCCGCACCATTATTTATTCAACCCGGCTATTGGCGCGGCGTATTGACATTAAATGATTCCACAGAATTACCTTTCACATTTACTGTTGCGCTTGAACAAAGTGGTTATGCGCTTGTTATTCATAATGCGAGTGAGCACATCAAAGCGGAACAGCTTATTCTTAAAAAAGATTCCGTCAACTGGCACATGCCTGTTTTTGATTCGTGGTTTAAATGTAAGATCGATTCACTGCGCGGATTTCATGGAACATTTTTTAATAATTCCGCAGGCAGACCTTATGATTTAAAATTCAGAGCGGAGTACGGACAAGAACGATTTGATTATGTAGCATGCCGTTCTGCCGCACCGATATCGGGCGATGAAAAATGGGAATGTACATTCAGTCCGGGAACAGCAGACAGCAGCAAAGCAATCGGAATTTTCAAACGAACTAAAAATTCATTTTACGAAGGAACATTTTTAACAGAGACAGGAGACTATCGTTTTTTAGAAGGGGGATTTATTGAATGCAACAAAATGATGTTTTCCTGTTTTGATGGTTCACATGCTTTTTTGTTTGAGCTTGATTTTAGGAACCCCGGCATTCAAGGTCATTCTTGGTTTGGAAAATTCGGATATGAAAAATGGGAAGCAAAAGAAAATGCAAAATTCGAATTACGTGATCCACGAACGCTGACCTTTGTAAAAGATTCCTCCAACGTAAATTTTACTTTTAATGATCTGAATGGAAACCCGGTTTCATTATCAGATCCGAAGTTCAAAGGAAAAGTGGTTATCATCCAGGTGATGGGAAGCTGGTGTCCGAATTGCATGGATGAAACAGCGTGGATGACGGAAGTGTATAACAAATATCATTCGCAGGGATTAGAAATTGTTGCATTAGCTTACGAACGTTCTGCGGATACAGCAAAAGCAAATCCGAATATTCGTCGTGTGCGCGATCACTTCAATGCGCCATATACTTTTTTAAATACCGGAAAAACCGGGAAGAATGCTGCGTCGGAAAGTTTGCCTTTTCTCAATGGAATTATGTCTTTTCCGACAACCATTTATCTTGATAAAAATGGAAATGTGCGAATGGTGTATACTGGATTTAATGGTCCTGCC
>JBKJMR010000376.1:0-4902 GCA_046596275.1 Bacteroidia bacterium
TTTGATGTAAACGCAGGAACAATTTCCGGAACTGTAACTTATTGCGCTGTTGGTCCATGCGGCTTATGTGCTGTTCCGAATGGAATCGCAGATTTCGAAAATCAAGAGTCGTTAAAGATCTTTCCGAATCCGTTTTCAGACCATACACAAATAGAGGTTAATCCTGCATTGTTAAATGAAAACACAGGACTACTATTTGTGATGTACAACGTTAATGGAGAAGAAGTAAAAAGTGAACATGTCTATTTTTCCTCTTTTGTAATTGACAGGGGAAATCTTTCAGATGGCATTTATTTTTATCAGCTATTCTCTGAAGAAAAGTCAATTTCCAAAGGAAAAATGATTGTGAAACAGGCTGAATAAAAGGCATTCATCGCTGGCAATCCTTTTTCTTTAATTTGTGATATCTGCGTAAGCTGTGGCCAGTATTTCGTTTTGCCACAGCTTACGCAGATTATTTATTCTGACTTGAAATAGAATTAGTAAGACACGTAAAATGCTATTTCAGATTTTCTACAAAAACATTCTTCTTAAAAGCAACTATGCAAACTATTAACGAGGCAATGGTTAATAATGCCGAACAATACATCGCTGCACCCGGAGCATGAACAGGGGCTTTATCAGATGTGAAAAAGCTAAAGAGAAAAGGAAAAAGCAGCGGGCCGATAATCGCGGTTACACTCATTAAGCTTGTTAGCGTTCCCTGCAATTCGCCTTGTTCATTCGCGGGAACTTGCGATGACATTAACGATTGTGTCGAAGGTCCGGCAAGCCCGCCTAATGCGAGTGGAATTACACCAACAAAAATCATCCATGAATTTGTTGCGGCTGCGCAAATCGTCATTCCTATTGTGTAAAAAGCCAGGCCAACGTAAATCGCTTTCTTTTCTCCGAGCTTCGGAACAATAATCCGGTTTAATCCGCCCTGGACAATTGCTATGCTTAATCCAACAGCAGCAAGCGAAATGCCAATCATTCCTTCATCCCAACCGAACCGGTATTTTCCGAAGAAAGCCCATGTTGTAGGTAAAGATTGCCCGGCAAGATTCACAAGTAAAAATGCAACTGAAAGTCCGATCAGCATTGGATAACGTTTTAAATGAATCAAGCTTCCAAGCGGATTGGCGCGTTTCCATTCAAACTTGCGGCGGTTCTCCGGCTTGAGCGATTCGGGAACTACAAAATATCCGTAAAGCACATTCAGCAACGATAATCCCGCCGCGACAAAAAACGGAACGCGTAATCCAAAAGAGCCAAGCATTCCTCCAATGGCAGGACCAATAATAAATCCTAATCCGAAAGCAGCGCCAACCATTCCGAAATTTTTAGCGCGTGTTTCAGGTGTGCTGATATCGGCGATGTACGCGGTTGCAGTTGTAAAGCTTGCTCCCGTTATTCCTGCAATGAAACGTCCGATGAAAAGAAATGCAATGCTGTTTGCAAAACCTAAAATGAAATAATCAATTCCGAACGCGAGCAAAGAACAAAGCAAAATAGGTCGTCGTCCGAAACGATCGCTTAATCCGCCAAGAACCGGTGAAAATAAAAACTGCATTCCGGAATACGCCAGCATCATATATCCGCTAACCACAGATGCATACGGAACATCACAATGAAGAATTGAAATAATGAGATCAGGCATTACCGGAATAATAATTCCTAAACCTGTCACGTCAATAAGAAGCGTGAGAAAAATAAAAAGTAGCGCTTTGTTACCCGGCTGTTTATTCATTGGTAAAAAGAAAAGAGTAATTAAGAAATAAAATTGGGGCAAAAGTAATTTAGAAAATGGAATTGGAAAATAAAGTATAACTGAAATTAACCTTATTAAATTCCCGGCTTTCCGATTTCTATCTTAATTCCTTCGGGTAACAGAGAAAATATTTCTTCACCGGATGCGCCAGCACTGAAATATTAAAAAGATCAGCAGCCTCGGCAATATCAATTACACTTCCATTCTTAAAAAGAATATTGATGCGGATAGTATCACTTGAATAGGCTTTATTCTGCACAGCGCCCGTGAAAACATAATAAGGCAATTCCTCTTTTTTCAACCCGTATTTCTTGATGGCTTTTTTCTGCAATTGCTCCACGTAACTTCCGGAAAATGGTTTGTTCTGGAGCTCCACAGCAAATAATTGACGATCAACCAAACGTTTGCACAGGTAGGCGAGAATTTTATCGGGATGGCTTGTCCAGACTTTAATGCTCGTCATAATATCGTAATCGTCGAGCTGCGCAAATGTTTCAAGAACTTCCGGCTTATTAAGGAAAGCGCTTTTTGTAAAACGATTATAAAGAAACAAACGCAAAGACGGTGTGCAGAAAAGATCGATTTTCTCTTCGGCTAATTCTTTTGCGCGTTTTAAAATATTGACAAGCAAATGTTCTGCGCTGAGTACGGTTTTATGCAAATAAACCTGCCAGTACATTAAACGACGTGCAACAATAAATTTTTCAATCGAATAAATGCCTTTGTCTTCCACCACGAGCTGATCATTCACCACATTGAACATTTTCACAATACGATCGCTGCTGATATTTCCTTCAACTACACCGGTGAAAAAACTATCGCGGCGTAAATAATCCAAACGATCAAGATCCAGCTGTGAAGAAACAAGCTGGTGCAAAAATTTCTTTTTGTATTTGCCACGGAAAATCTTGAGCGCTAATTCAAGCTGCCCGTTAAATTCCTGGTTGAGACGATCCATAAAAATCGCCGAAAGATCTTCGTGCGTGATATTATGAACGAGACTCATCTCCAACGCATGTGAAAACGGACCGTGACCAATATCGTGAAGAAGAATTGCAACCGTCGCGCCTTGTGCTTCTTCAGGTGTGATCTCGTGTCCTTTCGAACGGATCACTTCAATTGCTTCGGTCATCAAATGCATCGCGCCCATCGCATGATGAAAGCGTGTATGAATAGCGCCCGGATAAACCAGGTTCGTTAAGCCCAGCTGGCGAATGCGTCTTAAACGTTGGAAGTAAGGATGATCAACTAAACTAAAGATCAGGTCGCTGGGCACGGTGACAAAACCGTAAACCGGGTCGTTGAAGATCTTATGCTTGATGATTGGTTTCATTTGCGGGCAAAGGTCTGCAAAAAAGGTCAATGAAGAATAAATTTTTTCTGCGCGTGGGGGTAATGCTGCTTTTCTGTGTCATAGTGCAAATGCCCGGATTGAAAGCAAACACTTCATACAAAAAGCCAGTAGCGTATCTTTGCGAACAACAAGAAAGCAAACCTGCATTGACAGCGCCTACGGATAGTTTTATTGTTCCTGCCATTCGCGAAGGAAATGAAGCCGCATTTAAGCAGCTGTTTCATTTTTATTATGCGCCGTTATGCCGTTACGCGACAGGGATTACCAGCTCGGCCGAAGATGCAGAAGAAATTGTGCAGCAGGTTTTCTTACGTATTTGGGAGCGGCGTTCAGAATTGGATATTACGGTTTCGTTCAAAGCATATCTCTATCGCTCCGTTCACAATGCTTCTCTCAATCATAAGCAGCGACGCAAAAACGATGTTCGTTTTGACGATCTGCCATTGCGTGTTGTGCATGCTGCGGAAGTGTCGCATGAAATGGATGTGAAACTGCTGGAAAAAGAGATCGGGAAAGCCTTGAACACTTTACCGGAACAATGCAGGAAAATTTTTGAGCTGAGCCGTTTCGAAGAATTAAAATACCGTGAGATCGCAGAGCTGCTGGATATTTCAATCAAGACGGTCGAAAATCAAATGGGAAAAGCATTGCGCATCATGCGTGAACAGCTTTCTGCTTATTTACCATTACTATTTATTACCACTTCTTATGGTCTACTTCATTTAATCCTACTGCCATGAGCAACGAATTTGAAAATACTCGCATAGATGATTTGCTTGCGCGCTCTCTTTCGGCAGAAACTACTGCGGAAGAAAATGCGGAAGTGGTGTCATGGATAAAAAAGTCTTCAGCTAACAAAAAATATTTTGACGGATTAAAAGAGATCTGGAATCATTCTCATGCAAACACTTCAAAGCAATTCGATACAGACGCTGCATGGAACAGGATGAAAACACGCATGAACGTAAATGTTCCTGCGACAAAAGTTTCACGTCCGCTTTATTTCCGCATCGCAGCAGGTGTTGCTCTTTTTGTTCTGCTCGGTTCACTGGCTTATGTTATTATTGACAAAAACAGGAAGCCGGAGATGAGATCGCTCGTTGCAATGGCTTTTGAAACGCCAAAATCGGATACACTTCCTGATGGCAGCATTGTTAATCTCAATCGCAATTCACAATTGACTTATCCTGAATTTTTCGATGGTAAAACACGTGAAGTGAATTTAAAAGGCGAAGTGTTTTTCGATATCACTCATGATGCCGCACATCCTTTTATCATTCACACCGGATCGTTGGATGTAAAAGTCATCGGAACGTCGTTTAACGTGCATGCATTTCCCGGCAGTGACAGTGTGCGCGTATCCGTTGAGACAGGAAAAGTAAAATGTTATGTCGGAAAAGATTCGGTTTTGTTGCTTCCGGGTGAAATTGCAGTGTACAACAAAAAAACCAATGAGCTAAAAAAAGGCCGTGAAGATGATCCGAATACTACGGCTTACCGCAACCGCATTTTTAAATTCGAAAACACGCGTTTAAGTGATGCTGTTAAATCGTTAAACAATGCTTACGGTTCTAACATTGTAATTAAATCAGATTTAATTCGTGATTGTGGTGTGAATGGTAATTTTAAAAATGAAAGCCTGGATACTATTCTTGCACTATTCAAAGATGCTTTGGGAATTACAATTGAAAAGAACGGACGAACAATTTTTCTTGACGGAAAAAGCTGCATACACTAAGAGCCTGTTTAAATTTTATCTTCCGAAATTCTTATGCGTCTTTTTGCACCATGCTTC
>JBKJMR010000037.1:0-10920 GCA_046596275.1 Bacteroidia bacterium
CACATCGATGATCTCAAAAAGCACATCGATGTGCTTTTTACGATCACCACACGACCCTGCACATCGATGATCTCAAAAAGCACATCGCCGTTACTGTTTGTTGTGCTGATCGTAAAAATCCCTGCTGACGGATTCGGATAAATACTCCATGAGGCCGCAGACAGTTCTGTAATTCCAATACAAGCATCAACGGTAAGCGTGTTGGTTGCAGATGCGGTGCAATTATTTGCATCCGTATAGGTATATGTAATTATTGTCGGACCATTTCCGGCTGCTGACGGATCGAACATGCCTGCGCTTACGCCTGATCCGCCCCACGTTCCTCCCGCAGGTGAACCGCCGCTCAATGTAACATTCGCATCATCGAAACAATACATTGTTGTTGCAAACGAAAGTGAAACTGCCGGCAAAGGTGGATTTAAAACATCCGCATTATTTACCGCAGTACATCCGTTTGAATCGGTAACTGTCAGTACGTAGCTGCCAAATGTAAGCGCGAAAATATCTTCCGTTGGTTGCCCGCCCGACCATGAATAGGTAAACGGACTGGTTCCGCCTGTTACAGTTGCATCGATTGATCCTTCATTGCCGCCGCAGCTGGTTGCATTGGTTACGTTCAAAGTAATTACAATTGGTGAAGCCTGTGAAATGATCACCTGTTGTATAATTGAACAACCATTTGCATCGGTTACTGTGCAGGAATATGGACCTGCAAATAAGCTATCCGCTGTTGCAGATGTATCTCCGTTGCTCCAAAAGAACGTATAGCCAGCGGTTCCACCTGTTGCAATAACCGTTGCCGTCGCGTCTGATCCGCCTGCACAGGTTGCGCCGGTAGAAGAAGCTGTTGCAACGATTGCCGTTGGTTCGGTAATTGTTATCGTTTCGGAATGCATGCAACCGTTTGCGTCGGTAACTGTACATGTATATGTTCCCGCTGTTAAACCTGTTGCATTTGCAGCTGTACCTCCTGTTGGTAACCAGTTGTATGAATAGCCAGGAGTTCCGCCTGAAACATTTATTGCAGCAGTTCCGGTATTTCCGCCATTACAATTCACATCTGTTCCGCCGATCGTTGAAGTGATGACAGACGGCTCGCTGATTGCACAAGTTTGCGGAAGCGCACAACCATTATTATCTGTAATGGTACATGTATAGGTTCCGGCTGCTAATCCTGTTGCTGTTGGAGAAGTGCCACCTACGGGAGACCATAAATAGCTGTAAGGTTGAATTCCTCCTGTAGGCGATACTGTTGCGCTTCCGTTGTTTGCACCGTTGCAAAGAATATCTGTTACGGCAACCGTCGCGGTTATTTCGGTTGGCTCTGTGATCGTGATGCCGGATAACACTCCACTGCACCCGTTGTTGTCTGTAACCACAACTGTATAATTTCCTGCTGCCAGCGAAGGTTCATCTTCCGTGGAAGCGCCACTGCTCCACGAATAATTATAGCCCGGCGTTCCACCTGTAACAGTGAGATCTGAACTACCATCTGTCCCTGCGAAACAAATAACATTTGTAGTGGTTGCAGATAAAGACAACGCAGGGGGTTCCGTTATAGTAAAGCTTGCAGTAGTAACGCAAGAAGAATTATCTGTAACAGTAACCGAATACGTTCCGGCAACAACGCCATTGATATCCTGTGTATTTACACTGTTGCTCCAGCTATATGAATAAGGCGCATTGCCACCGTTAACATTTAGGTCGATTGCAGCTGTTGCATCGCCATTGCATAGTGGAGAAGTTACCGTATTTGAAAGTGTCAAAGGAATACCGCCAATGATAATATTATCATAAGAAGCCGTCGCGTTGTTGAGATTAAAAGTATGCAGGCGGTCAATAGATGTTGCAGTCGTTGAACGGAAAGGCCAGCCTGGAAGGATCAGCACACCGTTGACATAAATATCCATATTGCGCGCTGTCCAGTTGATGTTCATTACTTCAACATGGTACCAGGTGTTCGCAACGATCGGATGATTGTAACCTGTTGTTGCATAAAAACGAAGTCCGCTTGTAGCATTACAATAAGCGAACAAAACACCATTATCAGAATTGATGTTTGCATCGCCAAGAACAAAATAGCCATTCGCAGCACTCGTTGTATTTGTACTGATCCACCATGAAACATACGTTGGCTGCGAAGATGGGAACAGTACATTGGGACCTGCATAAAACGCAGATGTTCCTGTACTGTGCATGCTGTAATTGCCCACCGCAGGAGCAGTTGTGTTCACCACTACGGTGTGACCGGTACCAACTGACCAGCCGGGTGCAAGCGCGCCTGTTTCGAAATCATCAAAAAATACGCCACCGCATTGAGCGCTTAGTTCCAGGGTGGTAAAAATCAATAACACAGAGTAGAAAACTTTTTTCATAGAACTGGGATTGGGGGATAAAATGAGATTGATTGGGGGTTATGAAAGTACGGGAATAGGGTTAAATAAAGAAGTGAAATAGATTATCATTAAGGAAAAAAGCTCTTCCCGTTGAAAGAAAGAGCTTTTTTTATCATGCCTTTAATAAAATTAATCGAAACACGCCTGCATCCCGATGCTGAATGCGGGGTTTAAACAGACCCTTAATCTACAATGGAATATTGCCGTGCTTTTTTCTTGGCAATTTATCGGCTTTGTTTTTCAGCATTTCAAAAGCAACGATCAGCTTTGCGCGTGTATCTTCCGGAACAATTACTTCATCCACATATCCACGTTCAGCGGCACGATACGGATTTGCAAATTTCTCCAGGTATTCTGCTTCTTTTTCTTTGAGCTTTTCTGCGGGATTTTCAGCGGCAGAAATTTCATTCTTGAAAATAATTTCCGCAGCACCTTTTGCGCCCATCACAGCAATTTCAGCTGTCGGCCATGCATAATTCATATCAGCACCGATGTGTTTCGAATTCATTACATCATAAGCGCCGCCATATGCTTTGCGGGTGATAACAGTAACACGCGGAACTGTTGCTTCACAAAATGCATAAAGCAATTTCGCGCCGTTCGTAATAATCGCATTCCATTCCTGGTCGGTACCGGGCAGAAATCCGGGAACATCTTCGAAGACGAGCAATGGAATATTGAAACAATCGCAGAAGCGGACAAACCGTGCGGCCTTTGTGGATGCATTAATATCCAATACACCGGCAAGCACGGCAGGCTGATTTGCGACAATGCCGATGCTTCTTCCGCCAAGCCGCGCAAATCCGACCACAATATTTTCAGCAAACAGCTTATGCACTTCGAGGAATGAATCTGCATCGATAACATGTCCGATCACTTCACGAATATCATACGGCTGGTTCGGGTTGGCCGGAATAATTGTATTTAATTCTTTTCGCTTTTCATTGGAAGGCTCGTAGTGCATGCGCGGCGCTTCTTCTTCACAATTCTGAGGCATGTAGCTAAGCATTGCACGAATCGTTTGCAAACATTCGAGTCCGTTTGCCGAAGCAAAATGTGTTACGCCCGACTTAGAAGCATGTGTAAGCGCACCACCTAATTCTTCGGAAGTTACTTCTTCATGCGTTACTGTTTTCACCACGTTGGGACCAGTGACAAACATGTAAGAAGTATTTTCCACCATGAGAATAAAATCAGTGATGGCAGGAGAATAAACTGCACCACCCGCGCAAGGTCCCATCACCGCTGAAATTTGCGGTATCACACCTGAAGCAAGTGTGTTGCGGTAAAATATATCTGCGTAGCCACCGAGTGAAACAACGCCTTCCTGTATACGTGCGCCACCCGAATCATTTAAGCCGATAACAGGTGCGCCGTTTTTCATTGCAAGATCCATTATCCTGCAAATTTTTTCAGCATGTGTTTCAGAAAGTGATCCACCGAAAACAGTAAAGTCCTGTGAATACACATAAACCAAACGGCCATTGATCTTTCCGTAACCGGTGATCACACCATCACCAAGATATTTTTCATTCTCCAGTCCGAAATCATTTGAGCGGTGCGTTACCAGCATCCCGATCTCTTCGAAGCTTCCGTCATCAAGAAGGAAATGCAATCGCTCACGTGCGGTAAGCTTTCCTTTTTTATGCTGTGCGTCAATTCGTTTTTGTCCTCCGCCAAGATGAGCTTCGGCAATTTTATCCTGGAGTGCTTTAATCTTTTTTTCCATTGGTAATGGTGCAATTTTTTTATTTGAACGGGACGTTGCGAAGATAACCTTCCTCTTTGAAAGAACAATTTGAAACAATAATAATCTTGGGGAGTTTTTTTGCCACAGATTACGCGGATGGCGCAGATTAGAATCGAAAATTAATCTGTGTAATCTGCGTAATCTGTGGCCCTATTTTCCGGAAATGAATTTTTTCGTTTCGCTGTAAATTTCAAGCAGCACTTCTTTTGTGAGGGGCTTACTATAAAACCCGGCAATTTCGGGTGAATTTTCTGCGCGTAGCTTATCATCCGGGTTGGCAGACGAGCTTAAAATAACAATGCGTGAGCGATGGGAAGCGGGAATAAGTTTTTTGTATTGATCCAGGAATTCCCAGCCATTGGTTCTTGGCATGTTCAGATCAAGCAAGATCAGATCGGGTTTTTCTGATGCAACTTTTTGTAAAGCCGATTCTGCGGTTTCTGCAATGCTGAGCGATTTTGTGATTTCCTCGCTTTCAATAAGAAATGAATGCATGAAATTAACTGTCATGTCATCATCAATTAGTAACACATTTTGCAGCTGGCCTTTCATTTAGTCCATATTTTCAGGTATACTGAAATAAAAAGAAGCTCCTTTTCCTTCTTCAGATTCTACCCAGATTTTTCCATTATGCAATTCAACAATTTTCCTGCAATAAGCGAGCCCAATTCCTGTTCCTTCATATTCAGAGCGTGAATGCAGCCGCTGAAAAATTACGAAGATCTTTTCCCTGAATTCAGCAGCAATCCCGATCCCATTATCCTTCACATAAAATATCGTATTGTCATCAACTACTGTTGCGCCAATCTCAATTTTCGGAATGACACCCGGCTTCCTGAATTTAATTGCATTCGTAACCAGGTTCTGGAATAATTGCTTTATTTCTGATGGATACGCATTTAACACCGGAAGTGTTTCAATAATTAATTCTGCTTCACTTTCTTTGATCAGCGCCTGCAAATCATCCTTCACTTCTTTCACCACTTTATTGCAATCCACCTGTGCCATTTTCTTTTCTATCCCGATCCGCGCATATTCCAAAAGACCCGTTACCAATGCACGCATCCTGTCGGAAGAAACCTGGATGTGGGTCATGATCTCTTCGTTGCTTTCGTTGAACGGTTTATTTTCAGTTCGTTTTTTCAACAAGGAAATTAATCCTGACAAGCTCCGTAATGGTTCCTGCAGATCATGTGAAGCGATGTAAGCAAATTGCTCCAGCTCGTTGTTCTTGTATTTTACTTTATCGAGCGAGATCATCAGTGCTTTCTGATCTTTCTTCAATTGCAGCTCAAGGAGTTTTTGTTTATCAATTGTTTTTTGCAAACCGTTAAAAAGCATTGGTAGCATTACGGCCATTACGCTGCTTAACAAAATTACATTGGAGGAAATAGCGATCCATGAACCAACTGAATATAACGGAACCAGCGTATGATCGATAACATTGTAATGCACCGCGACCCCGAATAAAACGCAGATCAAAAAATTTATTCCCACCGACCAGAAAGCATATTTCTGTGGAAAAATCAGGATAATAAAAATAGTGACGATCAAAAGATACAGCAGTCCGGGACCGAAAGAGCCAAGAAAATAAAGCAATATAGCAGCCGACAAATAAATCAGGATTACAAAAAATGTTTTACGAATATGAATCGCAATACCGGGCATCAAAGCAATTACAGCGATGAAAATCAGGATGAAAACATCCGCAATACCAAGAGGAATGGCGCCACCGATAAATGACATGATTACGCCGGGAATTACAGCAATGAAACTCAGGGGAAAAAGATAGATCATGATGGCTGCAAATAATTTATTGCGCCAAAATGATAATTCATTTAACTCTTCGGAATTGCCTTCGCAATTACGTGAAACCAGTGAAGCGTACTTTCTCCACCAGGTATTATTTACTCCGTTTGTTTTACTCATTATGGGGGAAACCTATGCGTAAATGTACATCTTTAAGGTAACGAAGGTGGCTATTTAATTCCCCTATTAATTACGGAATAATGCAAAAAAAATCCCGTCCTGTTAAATAACAGGACGGGAGAGGATGTTAACGTGGTAATTAAAAGCTGATATTGACTCCGGCTGTGAATGGGTAAACGACAGGGCCTTTTCCTTTTTCAAACAAACCGGTAAGTGAATATTTTCCGAAGAGCGTAAAATCACCGTAACCAATGCGACCGATTACATCAAAGCGGAAAGGATTAATATTAAAATCATCCTTTTGACGTGTCTTGATCCGGTGACCATCCACTTCATATTTCTGCTTGAGCAAATTGGAAAACACATTGTATCCGAATTCCATTCCGCCGGCGATATGAAATGAATTTCCTGCATCCTTATTATTTGTATTGAACTCAAGAAAAACCGGAACGTTGAGATAAGTAAGTCCTAAACGATTGCGTGTATAGGTAATTGTTGAATCAAATGTTGCTGTTTGAAAACCTACATTCGGAGTAAGCGTGTACGCATTGCGGAAATTGTAATGGTACCAGCTCAATCCTAAACCTGTTCCGAGATTCACATTATTGCGATAAATATGAATGTTCTTTTGGAAAATATTCCAGCTGAAAAAATAAGAGCGTGCATAATTCAATTCCAGAAATTCAAAACCTGCAGGAAGCTCGATACTATTATTTGCAGTAAGGTAACCATTGACACCAAAATCTATTCCTTCCCAAAATTCGAAGTCACTGTCATCTGCGTCTTTTTCGCGATCAGAACGTTCGTCATCGCCGTCATCGTTTTCTGTAACATGTACATCGTATTTTCCCATCTTAATACTTGTCGTATCGTTCGTATTCGCAGTGCCGTCTTTTGGAGTGATCGAGCTTGCACCGGAAGAGCTTACTATTTTTTCCGCAGGATTTCCCTGGTAATGAATTTCTGAAGCACCGGAAGATGTTGCATTCAAAGAAGAAGCTACGGTAATATGAGCAGAAGAAGCGCCGGCGGTAGTAACCGTTGATTTTTCTGTTGCAAGCTGGTAAGCTTTCAATTGTGCCGCGCCTGAAAGCACAGCATCTAATTGTGTTGCTGTACCTGCTATTTTTAAATTGCCTGCACCGCTGAGTGTTGTTCTGAGATAGGTTGCCTGTACATCAAGTCGCATGGAAGCACCACCTGCACCGATGATCACAAGCGTATCAGCAATAATTTTATTTGTTGATGTTACATCCGGCGAACCGGTTACATCAATCCTGCGCAGATTTTTCACGGTTACATTTACTTTGACATCATCTGTATTTGAACAGAAAATTGTAAGCACGCCGTCTAATACTTCTGTCTTCAGATCTTTCAGATCATCTGCAGAACCTTCAACAGTTACTGCACATACGTCACCTTGTGTCAGCTCAACATGAACCGCGCAGGGAGTTCTGATGCCTGTGAAGTCGCCGACATTTCTTGTTTCAGTAGTTGTCTGCGCCAGCATTACGGTAGTGAAAAATAAGGCGAGTGTGGAAAAAATCGTTTTCATAATTGGGTAATTTTTACGTGCTTTTGAATAAGACGGGGCAGGATAAGCGTTAGTTACAGGACGTTTGTAAATCAATTACATTACTTTGAAATTCAACCAGATAGAGAACTCCTGTTCATACGTATTCCTGGAATCGGGAAAGTCGATTGCTTCAAACTGGCCGATTACTGAATCCACTAATTCCGGGCGGCGTGTGCCTACATCGAGCACGTGCGCTTTACCATTTTCATCGATGGTAAAAACCACGCGTACACGTTCGGAAGACACAACATTTTTCATGCTTTCAGGAACGCGCATATGTTGCTGGATACGCGCAAAAATTTCTTGTGTGCCGTTGGAAGTGGTCGTTGAAGTAAGGCCGGGATTGTTCTCAGCAGGAGCAAGTGGCTGAGCATATGTTGCTACTGAAGTCAGAGCGATAAGAAGTGAAAGTAGAAGCGTTTTCATTTTAAGGATGTATTAGTTTATGCTGAATGTGTTTCATGCATAAGACGCCCACCTTAAAATAAAAGTTACAGCAGCATTTTTAATTTTGTTTTTTAATTCCGTCGTGATGAGAAATTCAAAACAAAAAATAATCAGCCCTGTGGAATAAGAGCAGAATTAGTTGTGTCTTTCGAAAGTGTGCGCAACTATTCTTTTTCTTCGGGCACTTCGTCGAACAAATTAATGGCGACCTTCTCCTTATCAACCTTTGAAGTAATTGATTCGATGGCTACTTTATTAAAATAATTGCTTGGACGAACAATCGCGATGCCGCCAAAACCAAAATCTGTTGCACGCGGAAAAAATTGTTCTTCTAACCATTCACGATCCTCTTTCCTGATCAGCACCCTGTTTTTAATACCAGCCAGAACGTATTTTGCTTTCCGTTCGATCAGCGTATTAAGCATGAGCTCTGTTCCCTGCCTGAATTTTGCACTAGTGGAATAGCCATCCCATTCCATCACTACTCAATCCAGCTTTGCATCAAAGTAAACTTTGCAGGTGGTCATTTCCATAAGGGAAGAAGACATACAATTTCCACGCAAAAAAGCTTCAACTAATTTTCCCCTGAGGTAAAAATTGTTGAAGCTCCTTATAAGTATAGTTGCTGAGGAATTAAATCTACAGGCTGAGGATTATGCACCGCTCTTGACTCCGGTAGGAGAAAATTTATGCATATAATCACAAGCTTTATCCACCATATCGGCTGAGCCTGCAAAGAAAGAAGTGCGTTGGTGAAGTTTCGTGATCTCCAGCTCCATAATTCTGCGTGCGCCATCAGTAGCTTTTCCGCCTGCCTGCTCAATGATAAATGCCATCGGGTTGCATTCATACAACAACCGCAGCTTACCATTCGGTGATGAAGCAGTTGTAGGATAAATATAAATTCCTCCTGTGATAAGGTTACGATGCACATCTGCTACAGCTGAACCGATGTAACGTGATGAATAAGGACGTTTGGTTTCTTTGTCTTCTTCCTGGCAATACTTGATGTATTTTTTTACACCGTCAGGGAAGTGAACATAATTTCCTTCGTTGATCGAATATGTTTTTGCTGATGAAGGTGTTTTCATATTCGGATGCGACAAACAAAATTCACCGATAGAAGGATCAAGCGTAAATCCGTTTACACCTTTTCCTGTAGTATAAACAAGCATCGTGGAAGAACCGTAAATGATATAACCTGCTGCAACCTGCTCTGTTCCGCGTTGCATAAAATCTTCCACTGTTCCCGGACCTGCAAGAGAAAGCCGGCGGTAGATAGAAAAAATTGTTCCGACAGAAACATTCACATCAATATTAGAAGAGCCATCCAGCGGATCCATTGCAACAACGTACTTCGCATTTTTTGATTGCGGCGAATCAACGATGATCATCTCTTCATTTTCCTCAGATGCAATTGCACAAACTTCACCGCCTACACTTAATGCTGCAATGAATTGTTCATTGGCAAAAACATCCAGCTTTTTCTGAATTTCTCCCTGCACATTTGTTTCACCGGCTTCATTTGCATCACCAAGAATATCTGCAAGACCTGCTTTGTTTACCTCGCGGTTTACAATTTTAGCAGCGATCCCGATATCGCGAAGCAAGCGTGAAAGCTCTCCTTTCGCAAATGGAAAATCAGATTGCTTTTCAATAATAAACTGGCCGAGTGTTTTGACTTTGGTCATTGGCAGATGATATAGTTGATTATATGCAAAGATGAGAATTTAGAATGGTTATTCGTCAGGATTTAACCGTTCGGTTTGCATCTGGACATGTATATACTTGATGAAACTTGGTTCTGTTTTTCATTTTCTTACAGATTAAATTTATGTTGATCATCCCCTGTTAGGTCAAAGTAAAAATCATTGCTATGAAAAAATTTCTTTTTCTCGGTCTTTTAGCTTGCAATACGCTGCTAAGTCAAAACGGGATTACTTCCTACCCGATGCCAACGGGTTATTCTACTGCCCAGACCGCTTCCAAAAGCACTATTGTTGCTGATAATGCAGGAAATTTATGGGTGGGTTTTCGTTCCGGGCCATTCGGTATTGGTATTGGTGTTGGTAAATTTGATGGTACGAACTGGACGATGTTTGATCCGACGAATACTCCAATGACAACCGGGGTAATTACAGCACTCGGTGTGCAGAGCGGATCAATCATTTGGGCAGCAACGAAATTAACAAACACAACCGGGGAGTTATTAAGCTATAACGGAAGTGTATGGACCAATCACACCACTACGATCAGCTCGCATTATACCAATGCCATTGTATCTGATAATGCAGGTGATATTTGGGTAGGAACAAATGCAGGACTTTATAAATTCAACGGATCTGTATGGACGAATTTCACAGTTGCAAATTCCGGACTTGCTTCAGACATGGTATTATCGCTGGCAATTGACCCTTCAGGAAATGTGCTTGCGGGAACTCAAAACGGGCTTTCGGTTCAAAATGGAACAGGATGGACAAATTACACAACAGCAACCAGCGCATTTCTGTCAAATGATATTAAAGCTATTTATTCTGATGCAATAAATGGCACCTGGATCAGCGCTGGTGGACGTGTAGGAAAATTTTCAGCCCCAACGTTTGTGTCAATGGAAAGTATTTATGATACACCCGTTCTGTCTTATCCTACAAACTGCATCAGCATTACAAAAGGACCGCATGGCGGAGTAATTTTTCTTGGTTCCCAGGGTTTAGTTGAAGTAATTTCTAACCACCCGCAATTTTATTATCATACCGGGGTGATTTCCTACCTTGCTCATTTAGTGTATAATCCTGTTGACGGAAAAACATGGTTTGTAAATC
>JBKJMR010000506.1:0-3623 GCA_046596275.1 Bacteroidia bacterium
CAACTTCACTTTTTTTCCGTTGACTTCTACTGTGAATTCAAGCTCGGTTTCCAATTCACTCACATGCGGAATGCCGGATAAATTCGTCTGCAGGTTTTTCTTCTCTCTGGTAAAATAATCCTGCAGGTAACGCACCGCAATTTTTTTCGCAAGCAGATTTTTTCCGTAAGACGATTCTTCAGCCGAATAAAATTGTGCAAAAGTTGCTTCAACAGTATGCGGCACTTTTTTCTTCGCGGTTTCAAAAAATTCTGCGCTGAGCAATTGCCCCAGCTGCGGACGATAAATTTCATCCAGCGATTTGTGAATGATCGTTCCAAGCGTATCCGCACCGATGGTTTCTTTTACTTCGTCCGGTTCGCGTAAATGTGCGACGTAGTGAAAGTAAAACTGCAGGCTGCAATTCCTGTAGGTATTGAGCAACGAAGGTGAAAGTCCCTGCGTGGAAAGCTCATCCATTTTTGCAGGAATGCTTCCGGTTTTAGGAATGATAATTAATTCAGGTGCAATATCTGTTGCGGGAAGTCCTGCGTCAAAAACAACTTCTTCGATCCTGATATTTTTATTCGCAACAGGCAATTCATAAAGCAGCTGTGTCACAAAACGACTTTTTTCCCGGTTGCCGAAAAGTTCCTGGTCGGTATTGTGAACGATGAAAATATTTTTCGAACGCTGCATCAAACGATAAAAGTGATACGCAGAGACAGCATCTTTATCATCCCAGACAGGCATATTGAAATATTTGCGCAGATCGTAGAGAATAAACGAATGCGCTGCTTTTCCTGCGGGCAAAATATTCTCATTGGCAGAAAGCAAAATCACATTTTCAAAATCAAGCGTTCTTGTTTCAAGCACACCCATGATCTGCAAGCCCGAAAGCGGCTCACCGATAAAAGGCAAAGTGGAAGAAGACAATTGCTGATCAATCAACGCTTTTAATGTGGCAACATCACTGGCGATATTCCATTTTTCATGCAACGTGCCCGCGCGTTTAATGATCAGGTGAAGCTGGAAAATATATTCAAGCTCAATGTTCAACTTTGATCCCGTTGCTTCAGCAGGAACAGAAAAAACAGGACGAAGCATTTCAACGAGTGAAGTTAATCCCTGCAATGCAACCGGAATTTCTGTCCACGGTGTAAGCAAGGTCCTGATCGGCGCGAAATGATCTTTGAGATTCGGAAAATAATTTTCAAGCTGACCTGCAGAGCTGAATATGATATTTTTTCTTGTGATGTGTGTGCTCAGCTTTTCTGCAAGTCCGGAAGCAGCAAGCATTTGTTTTATGTACGGATGCCTGAACAAACGAATAAGATCAGCGTGATAAAATTTCCGTTCGCGCGATCCTTCCCGCAAAGCCGTCTGCACATTAAAACGATCCGCATTCAAATGCAATTGAAAAAGCGTATTGACAAGCGAGGCAATGGGAGTGTTTCGTAAAGGAAATCCCATCGTGATGTTAATGTTCTGCGCTTCTTCCGGTAACGCATGCAAAAGCGGAAGCAGCAACGATTCATCACCAAGCACAATTGCAGTATTGGGCGAATAGCGTTTTTCTTTTGGAAATGTTTCAAGAAAATGTGCAGCTGCTTTTGCCTGTGAAACCATTCGCGCAACACCGACAACAGTAATTTTCTTTTCTTCTGTTGAAAGACGATCTTCAATATGTTCAAAAACAGTTGTGCTTCCTACAGGCGGCTTAAAATATGCTGCCCTGTATTTTCTCAGGAAGCGTCCAGCTTCATTCGCAGTATTTTCAATGTAATAACGATCAGCATCCCAAAGCACATCTGCTTTTCCGCTTGCTCTTAATCCTGCGATAATTTTTTCTTCAGCAGCAGTCAGCGCATTAAATCCTGAAAAAATTATTTTCCTCCATTTTTTCTCTGCAAGAAGTACTGTAAGATTTTCTGCAACGTAACGATAAGCAAGTCCCGGATAAGCGATTCGTTCTTTCAATAAAGCTTCGCGATACGCCCTGTACCATCCACCGATTGATGACCAGAAATGCAAATACTGTTTTTGAAAATCGGTTAAAGTTGCATTGGTCAAGCTCCATTCTTCGATACCGCGAATGTCGCTGAGATTTCCAAAAAGCTTTTCTGTATCGGCGAGGTAAGCGTCTGTTTCATTAAAATCGGCAAGCAGGGTGGGGGCCCATTTGCAAAACAGCTCGAAGGTTTCCGCTTTTTCTTTTTCTGCTTTTTTGTAAACGGAATAAAAAATATAAAGCTGCTCGGCCGTATCCGCTTTTTTCATCCCGGATAATTCCCAGATGAAATCTTCAATGGAAAATATTTCCGGCGACCAAAGTGGTTTTGCGGAATGATTTGAAAAATGCTGTTTAAGAAAAAGTCCTGCACGACGATTCGGAAGCACAATGCATAAGTCATCGATCTTTTCTCCGTAAGAAGAAAAAATATAATCACTGACTTTGCGTAGAAAACCGTCCATAAGGAGATTGCCGTTTAAAGGCCGAATACAAATCTAAGCGTAAACAGGGTGTTCAATCCATTGTCAACCCTGAAAAGCAGGCCGAATTGAACAACGCAGTACCTTTGGTTTCCACTTCTATGACAACAAAAGCAATAGATTTTCCCCAATATCGCCGCTATTTAAACGGACGAAATTATTTTTGCTTCCATAGTTTGGATTCTTTCGAGGAAATCCGGGGAATGGGTAGCAAATGGTTGATGGAAACGCATATTGTAAAAATTCTGCCTGACCGCAACCTGGTTCATGATCTTTTATTTGATTATAAAGGCATTGCTGAAGTTATTGATGCTGAAACGTATGACAATATCAGAAATAGTGTGGAGAAATTTAACCACTAAATCATCAAAAATACCGTATTCTCAAAATAACTACCGTTAGCTAATCCCATACAACTTCCTTTCCGCAATCACGTATAATTCGCATTGGTCAATACGAGCCAAAAGACTTTTACTTACGGGCGGCAAACGGGTTCCACAATTTTTTACAGGATCCAAAAATCAAAAAGTCCTGCTTCATACGAGGCAGGACTTCTTTGTTTTCTGCAGGCTGTGTTTTTCTTTTTCTTATTTATTGATCTGGCGTTGTTCCCCAGCCGTCAAATTCGCAATCATATTGGTAACCAAGCTCACACATTTCTTTGGTCCATGCGATGACACGTTCTTCTTTCATAGAAATTTTAGTTGACCAGCCTGTAATAAGAAATGCATTTGTAATACCTGCAGCTTTTGCATATTCAACAGAGTAGCCACGCTTTTTCAGAAAATCAGAAAACTCTTTTGCTTTACCTGCGGTGTTGGTATAAAAGAAAAATTCGAGACGTAATTCATCAGAAGGTTTTTCTTCCAGGTGTCGTAATGTTTCGAGCGTTGCCGGTACGAGCGCGGTTTGCCTGCTCACACATTCTTCCAGCTTTTCTTCTGTAACAAATTGTTTTGAAGCACCCGCAGATTGCAGGAAATCATTTATTCCCATTGAACTAAAATAGCTTATTAAGTGTTTATATTCCTATGTAAACGTTTGTTGGCTGCATTTGAATTTTTAGGTTGTTGATATTCAGTTAATTGTCCCGCGTCTTACACCGTCGGGGTTAAAAAACCTCCACATCGAACTTACTATTAACTGAATAT
>JBKJMR010000515.1:0-2943 GCA_046596275.1 Bacteroidia bacterium
GCTGGCATCTTGCGAAGGACGGAAAAACAGCCGCGCCGACTCTGGCGATATTGATCTGCTGATGAAGCGTTCGACCGATGGAGGGAAAACTTGGGGCGCACAAGAGGTCGTTTGGGATGATGGCGAAAACACTTGCGGAAATCCCTGCCCTGTCGTGGATCAAAAAACGGGAACCATCTGGCTGCTTCTGACGCATAATCTGGGCGAAGATCACGAATCGAAAATTAAAGACGAAACTGCGAAAGGAACGCGCACGGTTTGGATTTTGCGCAGTGTTGACGATGGAAAATCATGGACTGCGCCGACCGACATTACTTCGTCCACGAAAAAATCTGATTGGAAATGGTACGCGACCGGACCTGGCGTGGGAATTCAGATTCAAAACGGAAAATTAAAAGGGCGCCTGGTGATTCCGTGTGATTATACTTCGCGGAATTCGCCGGGGGAAAACGTATTTGGTTCCCACATTATTTTCAGCGATGACCACGGAAAATCCTGGGAAATTGGCGGTATAATCGAGCCGAAGATGAATGAATGTCAGATTGTGGAACTCGCGGACAAGAAGGGAGGATTATTGCTCAGCATGAGAAATCATCCCAAAGGAACCAACCGTTCGGAATCCGTCAGTCATGATGGCGGGATTACTTGGACAACGCCGGAACAACATTCGCAGTTAATAGATCCGACCTGTCAGGCGAGCATTTTGCGTTACAATTTTTCTAAAGGAAAAAAATCGGGGCGCATTTTATTTTCTAATCCCGCGAGCAATCGGCGGCGTAACATGACCGTGCGATTGAGTTACGATGATGGAAAAACATGGGCGATTTCTAAAGTGCTTCATGAAAATGATTCAGCCTATTCGTGTCTCACGGTATTGCCCAACAAGAACATCGGTTGCTTATACGAACGGGGAAAAACAAATGCCTACGAGAAGATCACTTTCGCAAAATTTCCAATTTCGTGGCTCGAATCTGAAACTCCAAAAGTTCCGGCAAAATAATCGGTGCGTGCCTGAACATCACGCCGACTTAATCTATCCAATGTGTCATGCGAGTATCTTACGTTACTCTTCTTGCGTGGGTGCTTTCGGAATTTCTCCAACTTGACGGAGAAAATCGCTCATTGTTTTCTCTGCACATTCAGGACAGTAGCCGTGACTAAAAATCGCATCCGTATGCTTTGATACATATACTTCAACTTGACTCCAGTAACCTTTGTCATCGCGGATTTTTTTGCAACAAGCGCAAATAGGAAGCATTCCACTCAAAGTTTTGATCTGGGCATTTGCTTCTCGCAATTGGGCAAGCAGTTTAGCGCGCTCAATGGCATAACGTATGGAGCGAATCAACGAATCACCATCAATTCGTCCTTTAACCAAATAGTCCTGTGCCCCGGCTCGGACTGCTTCTAAACCGACTGACTCACTTACTTGTCCAGTGAGCACGATAATGGGAGTTGTAGGTTCCGCTCTTTGGAATTTTTCTATTGTTTCCAGGCCGTGACTATCGGGGAGTGAAAGGTCGAGGATGACAATATCAGGTTTGCTGTCCTGCGTAAGCTTGATGGCTTCTTCTAATTTCCCGCAGTGAACCAGCTCACATGGGGCGCCTTCGACATTCTTGATGAACCCTTTAAATAGCAGAACGTCTCCGGGGTTATCCTCAACGAGGAGGATTTTTAAAGGGTCAACAAGCATAGATTATTTGGAACGGGTAGGTAAATGAACTATCCCAAGCCAGAAGCTTTCTATCTGTTGGACTACTTCAACGAATTGCTCCAATTCCACAGGTTTGGAAATGTAACAGTTCGCATGGAGAGCGTAGGTCTTGAGAATATCGGATTCAGCATTGGAAGTTGTAAGGATAATGACAGGAATCAAACCGAGTTTTGGGTCCTGCTTGATTTCCGCTAATACTTCGTGGCCACTCTTCTTCGGGAGATTCAAATCCAGCACAATCAAATCGGGATGTGGCTTGTCCTTGTATGCTCCTTCATGATGCAAATAGGCTAGGGCTTGCACTCCATCATTAACGACATTTGTTCGATTGTTCAGCTTCCCATTTTTGAGAGCGGTGAGTGTCAGGCGCACATCTCCTGGATTATCCTCAACGAGTAGAATCTCAATTTGGGCACTCATCTTTTGAAAGTTATAGATTGTTTGCCGGCAAAGTAAAATAGAAACAAGCTCCCTGATTTAATTGCGCGCATATTCCGATGGTGCCAGCGTGGTATTCTACAATTTTTTTGCAAACGGCGAGGCCAATGCCTGTGCCCGAATATTCTTCGGCACTGTGCAATCGCTGAAAAATAATAAAAATGCGTTCTGCGTATTTTGGATCAATTCCGATTCCATTGTCCTGCACCCTAAAAAGCCAATTATCTTTCTGCCGCTCTACCGCAATGTGAATCCTCGGAATTTCCCGGCCACGAAATTTTATAGCGTTGCCAATTAGATTTTGAAAAAGTTGCGTGAGCAGACTTAAATCTCCATTGACTTCAGGAAGGGGGTCGCGAGTTATGACCGCCTTACTTTCCTGGATCGCAAGCTGAAGGTTGGTCTCAGCGGCGTTAACCGCGAGGTCGCATGGAACGCGTTCAAATTTCCTCTCGCCTTTGTCGATACGGGAATAGTTAAGCAAACCCTCGATCAATTGCTTCATCCGTTTTGCGCCATCGACCGCAAACTCTATGTATTCATTGGCTTGAGCATCCAGTTTATCGGCATATTCCTTTTTCAATAGCTGGGTGAAACTGGCTACCATTCGCAGTGGTTCCTGCAAATCATGCGACGCGACGTAAGCAAATTGTTCGAGGTCAGCATTGGAGCGTCGCAGTTCTTCGGCCTGGGCAGCCAGAGCGTTCTGCGCCTGCTTGCGCTCCATGAATTGCCCGACTTGCCCACCCAAAACACTCATTATTTGCATCAGTTGATCATCGGGGGGA
>JBKJMR010000653.1:0-5998 GCA_046596275.1 Bacteroidia bacterium
GAATGTGTGACGGGCCATTTACGTTTGACGCAGGGGATAAATATGAAGTTGAGTTTAGTTATATGGATGCTTCGGGTAATTTGACTGTGTGGACGGGTCCGCCGATTAAATTTACAAAACCGACAAAACAAAACGGGGATGATTAAATTGGAAATATCACACTATAAAATACTGATCAATACAAACTGAAATGCCCCCAACAAAAATATCCCGCGGACCAACGTTCAAAGGTTTCGGTTCGACCATCGGCATGGTTGTTTCATTGATTGGTTTAATCATTTTAATAAATGGAATAATTGCCAGCGCAATTACTACGATTGGAATAAGCATGGCATTTATTTTTCCGGGGATGATTGGTTTTTTATCTGTCAGGGGAGTTTTAATTGATGCAGAGAAGAAACGCATTAAACCTTATTTTGATGTTTTCATTGCAAAGATTGGTTCATGGGAATCATTGGACGATTATGACAAAATTGTTCTGAAGTATTTGAGCCAGGCGCAGACATTGAATAGCAGGGTAAGTACTACAACTTTCCGGACAAAATCCTTTGATATTTACCTGGTTGGTGCAACTCGCGAAACGGATTTATTACTTAAGGAAATAATGGACTACGAAGAAGCAAAAATGTTCCTGGTGAATTATTCGGTGAAATTGAATAAGCCGGGTGTAAACCAGTATGAACAAATGAAAGAGCAGCTTGCACAAAGAAGAAAAGAAGTGAGAAGATAATTTACTACTATGAATTCACCAAAATTTTTGCTCGAAGGCCAACAAAGCAAACGCCTCATTTTCCGAAAGATCGAAGAATCAGATTTTGAAAGCTGGTTGGCATTTTGCAGCGATCCGGCTTCACTGGAGTTTATGTTTTTCCCTGAATCAGTTTCGGATCCTGCTGTCAAATGCAAGATGTGGTTTGACAAGATCTTTAACCGTTATGCAAATAATCTTGGGGGATTAAATGCATTGATTGATAAAAACACAAATGAATTTATTGGTCAGTGTGGATTATTAATTCAGACGATTGACGGAATAGAAGAAATGGAGATCGGTTATTCGCTCATGCCACAACACAGAAAAAAAGGATATGCACTTGAGGCCGCGAAGAAATGCAGGGATTTTGCTTTTGAAAATAATCTGCGGGATTCATTGATCTCAACCATTCATATTGCTAATACAAACTCTGCGAAAGTTGCAATGGCGAATGGAATGATGAAAGAAAAGGAAACGATTTTTATGGAGAGCCCGGTGAATATTTTCAGGATTTCTAAAGAGGAGTGGAGCGGACAACGTATGCAATTATGAAAACTAAGGAAAATTGCAATGAGCAATAAAAACTACAATCCAGCATGGGCTATTGCAAAGTGGTTGTCCAAATATCTGCCTGCAGGTGATTGGGGATTAGGTTTCATTCTCCCTTTTTTCTTTGCCCTTCCGTTATTTATTTTTTTGCAGGTAAAAAATCCCGGCAATTTTTCATTTAGCCTGTTTGCCAGTGGCGGTTTATATTTTGTATTGACGGGCTGGATGATCTTCAGCAACGTATATGGAAAACGTCTACATAAAACAGTTCTGTATAGTAAACGCCTTTCTCCTTTGACAGAAATGGGTTTTGAAATTGAAAATCTTGGGAATTATTGGGGATATAAAGGTGTTTACAAAAATTATTTTTTCAGGATTTATTATAACTGGAATACAAGATTAAAAAGGCAGGTGGATTTTAGAGAAATTACGATTCATCTATCGTTTTTACCTTCACAAAGCGGGAAGAAGATTGATGCCGAAAAAATTATCCAGCTGAATAAAAAGTATAAAAATATCTGGTGGAAAGCGAATATATATGAAATAAATTTCGGCCAAAGCTTTATGGAATTTCATTATCCTTTTAGTGTGTTTACCGGTTTTCAGAGTATAAAAACAAGCATTGATGAAGTACTTAGAATTGCCAATGAAGAAAACCTAATTCCAATAACCGAAAAGGAGCTGAATAAATTAATCGAAGTGAATGCCCTTGCACACGGACCGGGCATTGTAACGTTCCAGGAAGCAAAGAACATAGTTCAATGAAAACAAAAAGAATAAGCGTTTCATTAAACTGAACGGAGAGATAAATGTATTTTTACAACCGAAATGTCCCACCCAATCCAACTTTCCGTTGTTATCATCACCTTCAACGAAGAGCGCAACATTGCCCGTTGCCTGGATGCGGTGCGTGAAATTGCGGATGATATTGTTGTGATCGATTCTTTTTCCACAGATAAAACAGCATCTATTTGCAGGGAAAAAGGCGCGCGATTTATCCAGCATAAATTTGAAGGACATATCGAGCAGAAAAATTACGCTATCACACAGGCAAAATTCCCGTACATACTTTCTCTCGATGCGGATGAAGCGCCGGATGCAACTTTAATTGCTTCGATCAAAAAAGTAAAAGGGAATTGGAATGCTGACGGATACGAAATGAATCGCCTCACGAATTATTGTGGCAAATGGATTCGTCATTGTGGCTGGTACCCTGATGTGAAATTGCGTTTGTGGGATTCGCGCAAAGGAAAATGGGGTGGAACAAATCCGCATGATAAATATGAAATGAATGATGGTAATGCAAAAGTAATTCACCTCGAAGGAGATATTTTGCATTATAGTTTTTATTCCATCGAACAGCATTACAAACAAGTGGAATATTTCACCACCATTGCAGCGAAAGCCATGTTTGCAGAAGGAAAACGATCTTCAGGAATAAAATTGCTGGTAAAACCTTTCGCGAAATTTCTGAAAGATTATTTTATCAAGCTCGGAATTTTGGACGGCTATTACGGATTTGTCATCTCCCGCATTTCAGCGAAAGCAACTTATCTCAAGTATAAAAAGCTGCTTACGCTTCAGCGAGCGTCTGCTTAAACACGTTCAAATATTCTTCCGTCACTTTCGAAAGCGAATTTCTTGTGCTTGTAATCGCATACGCTTTTTCTACCAGCGATTTTCTCAACGCAGCATCCGATAAAAGACGGTCAAGATTTTCCGCCAGCGCTTTTGCATCTTTGATTTCACTCACAAGACCTGCATCGCCGATAATTTCTTTCAATCCGCCCGCGCTCGTCGATACCACGGGAACTTTATACATAAATGCATCCAGCACGCTGCTTCCCAAACCTTCTTCCTCCGAGCTCATCACAAATGCATCGAAGACCGTAAAAAAATCTTCCACGCGATCAACAAAACCCATCAGCTTGTAGTGATCAGCAATTCCGTATTCTTTTATTTTTTCTTCCAGCGCATCTTTCAAAATTCCTTCACCGAAATGAAGAAAAATAAAATCCTTTCTTTTTTTCGATAGTTCATAAACAGCAGCTGCCATCGTCAATGGATCTTTATGTTGAACAAGAGCAGCTGTAGTTGCAATTATTTTTTCAGCAGCAATATTATTTTCACTTAGTATAAATTGTGCCCTGTCTTTATTCAACGGTCGTGTAACAACGATATCCGTAATTACAGAAATGTTTTTCACGCCGATTTTTTCAAGAATTTCTTTTATCGGAGTTGAAATTGCGATGAGCTTATCTGTCATGCGGTATTTCATCTTCGTAAAAAAACCTTTCGGAACAAAATCGACGCGTCGTGTATAAACTACCGGACGACCGTGAAAAGGTTTTGCAAGCAGCGCATGAAATTGTGAGTTGGCAGTCTGCACATGAATAATATCATAAGCCGATCCATTCCGCGCAAGCCATGCAAATGCTTTTGCTTTTGACTTAATAGTATGAATAGGAATATTGAGCTCTTTTGTTTTTGCTTCCAGTGGGAATCCTTCAAGACAAAGCAAATCCACCTTCTGAGCTACATCACGAAATCCTTTGATGTTGTACCACGTTTGCCGTTCACCACCCCGCCACGTTTTTTCAGTATTCACTTCAAGGATGTGCATGACGGAGAATTTGGTGACTGGGTGATTTAATGACTGGGTGATTGAAAAAAGGGTTTGGTAATCTGGTAAATTGATAATTGAAAAGGAAAAGGAAAAATAGGAATTTGAAAATAGGTAATTAAGTACTTGGTGATTAACCTGTGCGAAGAAATTTTATTGGATTTTCAAATTTTCGATTTTCGAATTTTCAAATTTGGCTACTGATTTTCTTCTGTTCTTATTGCGCTGTCTCTGGGCATCGCGAATAAAAAGAGGGAATTGAAGAATGCGAAAAAGTTTACGCCCTGGCTGGTTTCGAGCGTGTCGTCGTCGAAGAAGGACATGCAGAGTACGAGGAAAAATGCGAGGTAGAGATAGCTTCTCCAGCGTTTCATACTGTGCGGGGCGTACCAGAGCGAAAAAATAAAATAAAGCAACGCAGGAATTCCAAGACAAACTCCGATCGAAAGAAACTGGTTGTGCGCGTGCATCCATTGGTATTCGCGCTCGAGCTTTGTGCCGTAAAAATGATAAGCCGCTTCGTAGGATTTTTGCTGACCGCCCGTGCCGACGCCGATCCACGGATGCTGTTTGATTGTTCGGCCGGCAGTTTGTGCAAATTCAATTCGCATTGTCACAGAATTTCCGCTCGGACTTGCACCGTTAAAATAATGGTACAATTCCCAGCAGACCTGGTACATTCTTCTTTCCAGCGGCGAACGTTCTTTATCCAGCTCATTCGTTGCACCATGTTCGATCGCGGCAATTTCTTCCTGGCTTAGCTGTTGGATGGCGTGCGCATCTTTTCTTGTATTGGTAGAAGAGAGATAACGCATTAACGTAAAACGAATCAGGTCACCATTTACATCTTTTCCTTCGAACGGAATTTTACTGCGCCTGTTCCATGCAGAATCAATTTCATACCAGCAATAATAAACCATTACACGATTTCCATTTTCAATCATCGGGTATTTAAAATCGTGCTCGTATGCATTTCCGTATTTCGTTTTATCGTCGAGGTGCTGCATGTCGACAGGATGAATGGTGAAATAATTCGTGTAAAAACGGTTTGCTAAAAATCCTGCAGCACAAACGCCGATGATAAAAATACCAATGAGTGTGAACGCTGGTTTTCTTTTCCTGTAAATGAAAAACATGGTTACGACGAGCACAAATCCACCGCCGAATAAAATGACAAGACCGGTAAGCGATTGCATGTATTGCAGGAACCATAAAAACCAAATGATAAGCATCACAGCAACGGCTCGCAAAACCATTTTCTTTTCGCGTACGATCCAGCGGCCAAGAAAAAATACGCTCAGCGCACACATGAGCGAAAGACGGATCAACGGAACAAAAACAGATGCATCGCGCAAATTATAAATGACTTTTTTGGTTGGCAGAATTCCATTCGCAACGAGGATGGTATAAGCTGAGCTTATAAAGACAGCAAGCACAAACGTCACCAGCAGCAGCTCGAATAATTTTTTGCTGAGTGGTGGAGTAGTGCCGATGATGAGTGGAACAATAAGCAAGGGCAATTTTATTTTCAGATCATTCCACGCTGCCGGTTTATCAGGCGACCAGAGAATTCCGATGAAATGTAAAACCACGATCATCATCACGATCGGGATGGCGGGACGTGCTTTGAACAGGCGCCATTTTGGTTTGAAGTTTTCTTCGAGCAGATCGTGGAAAAATGATTTGATGCTGAAGGTTGACCAGCGTCCTTTGTAATGTTTCCAGATCGGTTCGGCGCGATGACTTTCGAAGAGCCAGTTGAAGCTAAGCGTAAAAAGGGAGGCGCCGATCAGGAATTTACCTAACGACAAAGAGGCAGCCATAAGGAACAGGCCGAAAATAAAAATTCTGCGATGGTATTTTTCCCCGAAAATCAAATTGGTAAGCTGGTGTGTGTAATGCGAAAGTAATGAATTGCTGACAGCTCGCGGGGAACGAACTGAACGCAGAAAAATTGTGCAGGCACAAAAAGTTTTCTTTAATCACCTTTATGCTGAATGTCAGCACGCTGTTTTGGCTTTTCTTTTACCACAACAGTAGTAAGAATGCTTTTCCAGCCTTTTGGGTCCAATAAA
>JBKJMR010000013.1:0-3537 GCA_046596275.1 Bacteroidia bacterium
CCTAATGCTTCATCACACGCTGCAATTTTATCTTTCGGATATTGTTCAGCGGATTTTAATGAAGATGCCTGCTGATAAATTGCTTTTGCATCTGCATATGCTTTAGCTGCGAATTTCAAATCAGCAGATTTAATAAGATCCGCATATTGTTTATCCAAACCTGCAGCCGCAAGCGCATCATCGCATTCTTTTATTTTGTCTTTCGGATATTGTTCACCCGGTTTCAGTCCGGATGCTTCTGCATATTTTGTTTTCGCTCCTGTGTAATCTTTTGCTGTGAACTTTATATCTGCAGAAGCAATTGCATCGGTGTATGCTTTTTCTTTTGCGGCCGCACCCATCTGGTCGTCGCATAATTTCATGCGGTCTTTCGGATATTGTTCTGTAGGTTTTAATCCGGAAGCTTCTGCATATTTAGAACGCGCAGCCGAAAATTCTTTTGCATCAAATTTTGCATCAGCAGCAGCAATTGCATCGGTGTACGATTTGTCTTTTGCTTCTGCAGCAATTGCAGCGTCACATGCCTTGATCTTGTCTTTCGGATAAGCTTCTGTTGGCTTAATTCCTGATGCAACGCCGTATTGTGCTTTTGCATTCACCCAGTCTTTTGCATCAAACTTCTTATCGGCTTCTGCAATTGCTTCTGTGTACAGTTTATCTTTTGCTGCTCCGGAAATTTTATCATCACACGCTTTTATTCTGTCCTTCGGATACACTTCCGTTGGTTTCATCGTTGATGCCTGCAAATAAATATCTTTTGCGCCTGTCCAATCGCCTGCTGTAAATTTGCCATCAGCTGAAGCAATTAAATCATTGTACGCTTTGTTCTTTACATCTTTCGCTAATTCATCATCGCAAGCCTTGATCTTGTCTTTCGGATATTGTTCAGTTGGTTTTACATCCGAAGCTTGCTGATAAATTCCTTTGGCGCCTGTCCAGTCTTTTGCTGTGAATTTTGCGTCGGCCTGCTTCACAAGATCTTTGTATTGTGCATCAATTGCGGCAGCACCCATTGCATCGTCACACGCTTTGATCTTGTCTTTCGGATATTGCTCTGCGTCTTTCAAAGCAGAAGCTTGCTGGTAAATTGTTTTCGCTCCTGAATAATCTTTCGCCGCAAATTTCACATCGGCCGATTTGATAAGATCAGTGTATTGTTTATCTAACCCGGCTGATGTGATTGCATCATCACACGCTTTGATCTTGTCCTTCGGATATTGCTCTGCCGTTTTCAGGTCAGACGCTTGCTGGTAAATTGTTTTTGCGCCGGCGTAATCTTTCGCAGCGAATTTAGTATCGGCAGACTTGATCAAATCAGCGTATTGCTTTTCTTTTCCTGCAGCAGCAAGCGCATCTTCACACGCTTTAATTTTGTCTTTCGGATATTGCTCTGCAGGCTTTAGTCCCGATGCTTCTAGATATTTTGCTTTAGCACCATTGAAATCGTTTGTAGCAAATTTTGCATCGGCAGCAGCGATCGCATCGGTATACGATTTTTCTTTTGCAGCCGCGCCCATTTCATCGTCGCACGCTTTGATCTTGTCTTTCGGATATTGTTCTGCCGCTTTTAATCCGGATGCTTCTACATACTTTGTACGCGCACCTGCATAATCTTTAGCGGCGAATTTTGTATCGGCTGCAGCAATGGCATCGTTGTACAATTTATCTTTCGCAGCGCCGGCCAATGCATCGTCGCATGCTTTGATCTTGTCTTTCGGATATTGCTCTGCAGGTTTGATTCCGCCGGCCTCCACGTATTTTGCTCTTGCTGCTGTGAAATCTTTCGCGGTAAACTTTGCATCTGCATCTGCGATTGCATCGGTGTATTGTTTGTCTTTCGCGGCACCTGCCAACGCATCATCACACGCTTTGATGCGTATCGGCGGGTAGGTTTCGGTTGGTTTTAATCCGCCGGCTTCTGTATACTTTGCTTTAGCACCGGTAAAATCCTTCGCATCGAATTTTTTATCTGCATCTGCAATTGCATCTGCATACTGTTTGTCTTTTGCAACCGCGCCCATTGCATCATCACATGCTTTGATGCGGTCTTTCGGATATTGCTCGGCTGGTTTTATTCCTGAAGCTTCAACGTATTTTGTTTTTGCGCCGGTATAATCTTTCGCGGTGAATTTTGCATCTGCTGCAGCAATTGCATCGGTGTATTGTTTTTCTTTTGCAGCTCCGTTCAACGCATCATCACACGCTTTCATCCTGTCCTTCGGATATTGTTCCGCCGGTTTCATTCCTGATGCTTCTGTATACTTTAATTTTGCAGCCGCATAATCTTTAGCCGCGAATTTTACATCTGCATCAGCAATTGCATCGGTGTACTGCTTTTCTTTTGCTGCTCCTGCCAATGCGTCCTCACATGCTTTGATCTTTTGCGGTGGTACTAATTCAGCCGGACGCATTAGCTGTGCTTCCTGGAATTTTGCTTTTGCTTCCGCGTATTTTTTCTGATCGAAGAGTGCGGTTCCTGCTGCCATTGCGGCGTCATACTTTTGTTTCTCTGCGCCCGCCGCTCCCATCTTCGCATCACATTTTGCAATCTGGTCTTTTGGATATACTTCATTCGGAAGAATTCCCAATGCAACATTGTACTGGTCTTTTGCTCCCTGCCAATTCGATGCGTTGAATAATTTATCGGCCGCGTCAATTGCTGCCTGGTAAAGTCGCTGCTTTTCTCTTGCCTGTCGCGCAAGCTCTTTTAATTTATCGAGCTGCGACTGGATCTGTGCCGTGTAAACTTTATCATAATCAAAATCATCAACTGCAGGAGCAGGATTATAAATGATCCTTCCTACGGGATTATTCAAAACAGAATAATCAAGTCCGGGGAATAATTTAAAAAGATCGATCTCTACATCAAATTGAGCGAATGGTCCGCCCGTTCTTTCATCAGGAACATTGAACGTATTGATAGCAATTCGTTTTGTAATATAACCGGCCTTGGTGATCTGCACCACAAAATCTCCATCATGAGGAACTACGACTTTGAATTTCCCGTTTGAGCTTGTAGAGTTTGTGCTGATGAGCGTGGTGCCTTTGTAAAGATTTACACTGCATGCATCGACCGGAACATCTTTTGCTTTTTTCTCATCGAACTCTGTTACTTTCCCTGCGAAAATAAATTCAAATTCCACCCGGCCAGGTGCCTGTGCGAATGCTGAAAATGCAGGCGCGATCACCAACAGGAGAAATAAAATAGCGTGTTTCGAATAACTCGAAAGGATGGGTCCCTTCATTGGAAAAGTGAGGTTTTTTTTAGGAGGGCAAATATCGCTCAAAAATCCCATTTTACGGCATTTTTTAGCGATGTATTTCTAAGATAAACATTTTCTGTGCCAAAAGGAAAGGGATGTACGATATACGAGGTACGATATACGATTTTAAAGTTATGATTTGGATTAATTTATTGAAAGTCAGTAATTTATCATAATGATAAGTAAAGTCCGGAGTAGTGCAATTTAAGCCTGTGAATTGGTAAATAGAAAATACCTTTGCGGCTTAACCCAAAAAGGCAATTTTTATGGCGGT
>JBKJMR010000035.1:0-2532 GCA_046596275.1 Bacteroidia bacterium
TTTGGAGCTACGTCCTACACCAACAACTCCTTCACGTTGGGAACCTTCTTCAGCTACAGGAACGTTGAATCGCGCAGAATCAATTCCACATAATTTACCGGCAAGCCGTACACTTGTACTTCCACGTTCCGGAGACAACATGACCTTTCTTAATACTATTGTCCAATGAGTAAAAATGGAATATCAATATGGAAGTTCGGTGCAATCCGCAATATTGCGTTGGCGGATAAGGAAGATGTTGCTATGCCTGAATTTTCAGACTTTGATTATATCAAAGATGACCAGCAGGTTAAGTCAATACAAAAGGATGGGAGCTGTACTATTATCGGATTGCTGAATAATGCAGTGCCTGTTCTCTGTTTTGATAAACCCATTGAAAATAAAATATTCATTTACGAACATATTTTAAGCAATCCTTTGGTTCCAGTTGCATCTACTTTTTCATCGCTTCGCAAAATTCTTGACCGAATAGTTGAGGTTTGGAAATCTTATCCGAATCAGAACACTATAACTATTACAGATGAAAGTATTGCTGATATAAAATCAGTGATCTCTGAGATCGAACGGGAAAATCCTTATTGTGATATTACTTTTTGGATCGAAGAAGGTTTTCCGGGCTTAAGTATTGGTTTTGATCTGAAATAACAACGCGTAATTTTTAATAATAAAAAATGTCCACCGCAACCACAAATACTTCTTCCTCATCCGCCGCTAAATCAAAGTCGGTAGGAAAAGTTGCGGAATCACCTTCCGCTGTCAATGCAAGCGTAGCAGATGCGATGAGCAAAATGACAGGCAAACGAATGTATCGTATGTCGACAGGACAAATGGTGGAATTACCTGCCGACATGTCCATGGAAGATGCGGCTCAGCTCGAAGCCGAAGCAAATGCCGCGCAGAAAAAATTAAAAGGTCCGTCGCCGAAAGTAATTCCTGATATAAAAGAAAAATCAAAAGTAAAAGACAAAAAAGAATCGAAAGCAAAACCAAAAGGAAAAAAAGGGGCCGGCGGAAAACCTGGTGGAAAATCAAAAGCAAGCGGCAAAAATGATAGTAAAGCAGCAAAGTCGATAAAAGGAAAAGTAGGAGCGTGGCTCATGGCGAAAGGTGCGCCTGCTATTTCGCGCGGACAATCAAAATTGAACCAGCTCAAAACAAATGAGCAAACGCACGATGATGCTGCGAGTAAGCTTGCGCAAACAGAAAAGGCAGTTGTGCCGCCTACGATTGAAGGACAATCCACAAGCAATGCCGGCCAGGTTGAAAATGTAGAAGGGAAACCAGTTCCACAGCCCAATGAAGCGCTTCCCAAACAGCAGCTCAATGCCGCCATCGCCGATAATATTCCGCAGAGCATTGAAGATGTAGACAATTTCAAAAAGAACAATAAAGCAGGCGCCATGAGCGCTTCGGTTGCGATCGTTGTAAATAAAGACAAGAACGAAGTATCCGGTACATTCGGCGATTTAAAACAAACACCTGCGCCCACACCATCAGATGTAAAGCCCGAAGTGCTTCCGCCGGAAGAAGTAGCGCCTGCCACAGCGAAAATGAATCTCGGTGCCGATACAATTGCGCCATTGCAAAAAGAGCATACCGATGTAAGCAATTACACGAAAGAAGCAGATTCTAAACTGAAAGAAGAAGGTGTAACGCAGGAGCAGCTGGATATGGTTGACACCGGCGATCTTGCTGAAGCGAATAAGGAAAAGAAGGGGATGGATAAAAAAGCGAAAACAGAACCGCTTGCCGTTACCCAATTTGCACAGCAGGCAAATAAAAAAGTGGATGCCGATTTACAGCAGGAAGAAAATAAAGGTCGCGATGAAATAAAAAATAAGCGCAAACAAAAGCTTACAGCAACAAAACAAAAGCAGCAGGGAACAAAATCGGAAATCGAAAAGAAGCGCGAAGATGTGGCCAACAAGATCAACGGCATTTACAAACGTGCGCAGGATAAAGTAACAAAGAAGCTCGCCGATCTTGAAACAGTTGCCATAAAACGTTTCGACGATGGAAATGCAAAAGCAACGAAAGAATTTGAAGACACCGTAAAGCGCGAGCTCGATGCATTTAAAAGTGATCGCTATTCCGGCATGTGGGGATGGGCGCGCAAAGCAAAAGACTGGGTGCTCGGAATGGAAGATCTGCCGAGAGTAAAAGCGATCTTCGATAATAACAGGACAATTTTTGTCAATACAGTAAACGCATTAGTCGATGCGATCACTGCGGACAATAAGAAAGTTGTGCAGGAATGCAAAGATGAATTAGGAGCTGCGCGAACGGAGATAAAAGATTTCGTCGACAAGCTCGGGCCGGAATTAAAAGATGCCGGCAAAAAAGCGCAGGACGATATGAACAGTCAGCTGGATGAGCTGGACAAAACCATCAACAAAAAAGAAGAAGAGCTGCAGAACAAGCTCAAGGATAAACAAGCCGCCGCCATCAAAGCGATTGATGAAAAGATCGAGAAGATGAAAGAAGCAATGTCGGGCGCACTTTCCAAGCTCGGCAAATTATTATTGCTTGCCG